>JAWOGF010000079.1:0-3649 GCA_046497075.1 Candidatus Saliniplasma sp. | reverse complement strand
TCGTTGATTATGAAAAAGTCCTGAACGATCTCATGGGGTGACTTTTTTGTATTCTTTGGCTGGGAGTTCAGGGCTAGGCGGGTGAGTTCAGGAGTGATGTTGTCTTTTTCTTCCGGTTTAGTGTTGTGATCTATATATAATGATGAGCACCTGGGTCCAGATAGGAACATCTTTCTGTCTAATGATCGTTCTAGCCAGTTGATGTATCTTCTTAATTCTGGGCGTTGTTTCGAGTGGATGTTGAGTTTTAAGTGGTGATAAGTGAATGGGTAGACTTGTTGGTGTTTGTAATTGTGGGTGGTGGTAAGATTGGTGGAGTCGATTTTGAGGGTCACTACCCGAAAGAGAGGAGGAAACTCTGTTTCCTGTGGATGTTGTACTTTTTTCTTAGTTTTAAGAAGGTGAGGGTGGGTTTGTATCTGTTGATCCATGAGTAGATGGTTCTAGTTGGTGGTGAGTAAGGATACTTTTTTCCTACACGTTTCTTCGCTTCTTTGACTGAATGTCCTTTATTGTACTGCTCTAGAGTGTATAGGATGACTTTGAGCGGGTATTGGGTGTGGGATTGTTTCTTATCTGTGAAGTAGCTCTCGCAGTCTTTGCAGTAGTAGCGTTGGATCTTCCCAGACTTTGATTCACGCTTACCTGCTTTGATGGTGTTTTTGCTCTTGCAGTTTGAACATCTCATGAGATAAACCTAAAGGGCGGTAAGGAAGGAATTTAATAACGGTTTCGGTTTGAATTATCGCAGGTGCAAACTATTGGAGTTAAGATTTTAGGAAAATTACTTCCATGAAATTCAAAGCTCTCTATCGTAGATATTTCTTCTATGTCCCAACGTACCTACGAATATTTCTTCCTCTTCCTTTTTTAACTTGATCAATACCCTGTAATCACCGACTCTTAACGAATAACCATCGATGTTTGAAAGTGGTTTGAGATAATGTTCTGGAAATTGCTTGATTTCATCTAATTTTTTCACTATTCTTTCCCGTATCTCAGATTCGATCTTCTCCAGTTTTTCAACAGCTTTCTCTGAATAAACGATATCGTACATCGGATCACTTGATCCCGAACCTTTCCTTGACTTCTTCCTGGGTGTACTTTTTACCTTCTTCTATCTGTTTTATCCCTTCAATGAACTCGTTCAAGGTTTCTTCATTCAGGGGGGGGTCCAACCTTCTTCTGACAGCGTCTCTGATGAACTCAGATCTATTTTTGTATCCCTTTTCCTCCACATAATCATCTATGAATTCTACCAATTTCTCGTCCATCTTTACATTCACATTCTTCGTTTTAGAGGGCATAGTATTACCTTCGTGTTACTATGGTAAAATATTGTATTTATATTTTTTGTGTGATCTCATATCTAGTAGGTCAACTTTTGATAGGTGGAACTAGGCCAAGGGGCGTATTAGGAAAATAGGGAAGGATTTTCCAAATGCGTGAGGAACTGTGTTTTTGACAGTATGATGGAAAAAAGAAATAATTTTTTCAGATATAAGAGGAACAGAGTTCCTGAAACGTATTAGAGAAAAGATTGGAATCTAGATTTATAGTTTCATTGCTCTATCTCGTCTATAATCCTTTTGATCTCTTCCTTAAGTTCAGGAATATCTCTTTTTACCGTATCCCATACCGCGTCTATATCCACACCAAAATATCCGTGGATCAGTTTATCCCTCATGCCAGCGATGTCTTTCCATGGAACATTCGGATAACTAACTCTAGTATTATCAGAAAGGTACTTGGTGGCCTCTACAGGAATTTTCTTTTAAAATTCCTTCGATTGCTGGAATTTGATTCCAGCTAATCACCTATGATTTCTATTTGTCTGATAACTGCTGATCGAACTAGTTCGTTGCTCTTAAACTCCTCTTCATCCATGTTTTCTGTAAAACTCTCTATATTCGAGATAGAATCTAATATGTGGTGTAGATAAGCACTATCGTCTTTGGTCATCCATATACCTCTTTCATCTCTTTGTGTACAGTATCCTTTATGTACGGACTCAAGGCCCCTTCTGTGATAAGATCCACCTTTATTCCGATGGTTTCTGACAATTCCCGTTCGATCCTTGCTAGTTCTAAAAGACTTTTAGTTTCCGAGAAAGTAACAAGGACATCGATATCGCTCTCCGGTTTCTCTTCATCGTTAATATATGATCCAAAGATCGCAACCTTTATCGCTCCTTCTTGCTTTAGATGATCTGCGATATCCCGATATATATCGTCCTTGTTCATTTTTGAAACTCCTTTGTCATATCTTTATAACTTTTCGATGACTTAAATATTTCTGTTTTTGGTTATCAGTATGTACTAGAGGAACAGGGTTCCTAAGTGTGTGGATAGATCTTATGAAGTAGGGTACCTCCTTTGAAAACTAGTTTATCATTTAACTGTTCATCGTTAAAAATAGAATACAATATCCAAGAATTTACGTAATCTTTTTCCATCAGTCCAGTTGTGACTTTGTTTATTCGAGCTAACGTTCTCAATCTATTTTCTGTTATCAATATCCTTCCTCCAATAAATCTTGTGTTTTTATATTTATTCTAAGTTTCCATTTAGAGCGGTACTTACCCTTATCTGATAAAGTATTATCCAGAAGCGAGTAAGAATCTGAATAATTATTTATCAATGTGTTTTCTACATCATTGGGTATATCAAAATTTAAAAAATCCATTAGATAGTGTAATCTTTTCACAACAGCCCCGTTGTTTATCTTTACTGCATAGTTTACCATCTTATCTATTTCTAGTTTGTCTCTTTTTTCCCTTAATCCCTTTACTACTTCAATTATTCCTCCTGAATATTCCAGATGATCTAAAGAATCGATGATCGTTTTTTCCGGGACGGATATGTTGATCTGTGAAGATGCGACTGCATATTTTTCATAACCGAAAAATTTTTTCTTATCGATTTTGATGAAATTGTAGGGGATGTCATGTATCGTTCTGTTTTTCTTTCTTTCTGTTGCAGCTACAAAAACAGTGAATGGTGTTTGTTCAGTCATACCGTGGAAATTAAGAGCCGATAAAAATGCGATGTAATAGTTTGAGATGAGATTTGATGCTATAACGAATTCGTGTTCTGTGTAGATGCTCTCTGTTCCAGCTTCTAATGGGATTATCAGGTATTTTCCCCTGTCTATCCTGTCTAACCAGCCCTTTTTATTTAATTTGCTTGCTATCTTTTTTGCATTATTGTAAGTAGTGTTCAATTCTGACTTTATATCTTCTATATCTATTATCTTTTTACTGGATAGTTTTGAAAGTAGTATGCTCTCTTTATTGGAGAGACCCTTTCTAGTATTATTCGTCTTGGTAACCATTATCAGTTACTTAAAGTACAAGAAGTATAAGTAATTACCCTCTATAGATATTTGTATGTGTGGCGGTTGAAGGTGGGAATAAATTGGTTTGAGGGTGGCTTTTTGTATTTGTGCAGAGTGTAGAATAAGGTGAGAGGCGTGTGATTCTAAAAAGGAGGGGGGGTTGGGTTTATTTCTTTATATTCACAACGAAACTAGAGTTTGTTTCCTCAAATTCAGGCTCTGGAAGTCCATGTTCTAAACACATATCGACCATCTCATTTGTTCCGGTTCCCCACTGTTCGATCTCTTTGATAAGGAATAGCATCTTGGCGAT
>JAWOGF010000005.1:0-37055 GCA_046497075.1 Candidatus Saliniplasma sp. | reverse complement strand
ACCAATCGTGGGAGGGCGATGGAGTGACAGGATCGTATCCTTCTTATAGCTGGTCTAACGGAAAAGGTGACGGCGGAGATGACGGGATGCTTAAATCAGAGAAGGATGGTGAGATCAAGTTTAGGATTCATACGGACGAGGAACTCTCTACGGCGGAGCAGGAAGACCTTGCAGAGACGTACTCGCCGGTGCTAAAGTTCCACGAGGATGAGAGTTATTATCCGAGGGATATACAGGAATTCATGGATGATAGTGATTTGAAAAAGAAATCTTGGGATATCGATCCCACGATAGTAAACGAACCGGTAAGCAAATCTGACCTGGCGGAGTATACCACCGATAATTACTACCTCGACTGGAGTGGGAATGAGCCGGACCATGAAGAGTATGCTATCTATTCCCACGTGTTCACCGCAACGGACAACAAAATAGTTATACAGTATTGGTTCTTTTACTTGAATAACCCACCTACACACGAAGGTGATTGGGAAATGATACAGGTTGTCTTAAATCCAGATGAAACGCCTATTAATACAGGTTATTCTCAACATTACAGTGGTGACGGTAGAACTTGGGCAGGTACTCCTAAAGAAGATGGGCATCCAAAGGTATATGTTGAGCCGGGAGGTCACGCTAGTCTTTATGGTGCAGGAAGTAATCATAATAAAAAATTAGACGACAATAATTATTCAATTAAAATAATAAGCAATCAAGATTGGCTGAACTTTAGAGGTAAGTGGGGTTCATCTGGTGAACCAGGTCCAAGCCCAGAGGGTCCTGTATTTAGAAACACTGGGCATTGGACATCTCCAACTGTACCGGAAGCTTATATGTGGATTGAACCATGCTATTGGCAGAGCGTGGTCGGTTGAAAGAGATGTGACAATAATGATGAGAAAAGATAAAAAAAGAAAATATATCGCTTTATTATCATTGGCTATTTCATTTCTAATTTTCGGGATAGTAAAAACTCATATTTCTCCGCCTTTAATACCTTATTTCACATTAGGTATTTATAAAGTGTTTGAAAATTATGAACACCTGAGCACTAATGGCTTTTTTCTATCACTCTGGATAATATATGTTATAATAGTACCTGTAAGTTCTTTAATTATGTTATTGAATAGATACGATAACAGAATAAAAAAATATGCAATTTTTTTTGGAATATCAATAATAATATCCCTCTTTTCTTTAGGAGGCGTAATCTTGTATCATTCTGCTGAAGGACATTTAATATTGCCAATTTTGGGGATGGGAATAACATTTATTTTAATAGGAAATGTCAAAAACGATTTTTTTGGCAATGAAATATCTGCTATACAATTTGTTATTTCATTTATACCTTTTATTCTACTTGTTCTAAGTCCGACGTCCTTGATATTGATTCTTTGCTTTTTTCTATTATTACTATTTATCTTATTGGAATCTTTTGGAGATGATACAGATCATATGTAATGAAAACGGAAACCCGCAGAAAGCGGGATATTCACAGCACTACGGAGGCGATAAAATGAGTTGGAATAACGTAGAAAAAGTGGATGGAACGCATCCTAAAGTGTATGTTGCTGAAGGCGGCCATGCTAGTTATTTTGAGAGTGGAGAAACTTGGGGGGATAAGCATCAAGGGAACGGGAAAAAGTTAAACTCTTCAGATTACTCCATAAATCATATCACAAATCAGGATTGGCTGGACTTTAGAGGCGACTGGGGCGAAGACAGCGGAAGTGTTCCAGGGCCCATTTTCAGGCATACTCAATCATCTGGTCCAGGGGATTGGATATCCCAGTGGTATACTGAAAAAGCTTATCCTTCCATAGAACCAATTTACTGGCATTCAGTGATAGGGTGAGATCAAATGCATAAAAAAACGAAAAATAGATCTGCTAAACTTTCGTTTATCATTAGTCTGATTATTGTCTTAATGCATATTCCATTAGTTGTAGTGACCAGAGATCTTGAGTTGACATTAAATGAATATGATTTTTACCCTACATTATCTTTACATATGATAATATTGATATCTATGTCTTTTTCCATAGTTTATGTTAAAACAAATCGATTATCAAAAAAACTAATGAAGGTTGCTTTAGCTCTTCATACCTTTACATTTTTTATTCTTATCATAGCTATATTTCTTTCTGGAGGTGCATGAATGGTTGAAATATTCACTTTGCTTTACCCTTACGGTGGACTTTCCTTGTTCCTGATGAGTTTATATATTGGAGTGCGAGAAAAAAATTCCAAGAGAAGTTATGATTTGATAGGTGTTGGACTACCTGTAATCTTATTTTCCCTAGCATTTCTTATTGATGTTTTCTTTGGAATCACCAGTGAGATACACTCATTAGGGGTATACGCAGAAAGATTATTGTATGTACTTGGGATGATTATAATTCTAATTGAAGGTGTTTATATATATTGGATTGGTAAGGGGAATTTTTAATTAATTTTATATGATAACGCTGAGGTATCTGCCTCGACGAAGGTGACTGGGAAATGATACAAATCATATGCGATGAAAACGAGAATCCGGATAAAGTGGGGTATTCGCAGCACTACGGAGGCGATAAAAGTGATTGGAGTGATGTGAATAAAGTAGATGGAACGCATTCTAAAGTGTACGTAGCTGAAGGAGGACATGCTAGCTACTATACCAGTGGTACAGACACTAGTAATATCGATGACGCTTTTTCGGATTATCCTGATGATCACTCTGGTGATGGAATATCCTTGAGCGATGAAAATTATGATATTAAATCGGTAAATAATGAACATTGGTTGAATTTCCAAAGGTGACTGGGGAGAAGACAGCGGAAGTGTACCTGGACCCGTATGGAGACATTCTAAACCTTATTTATTAGGAGCAACATCTGATTATTGGTATAGACCTGAAGCAAATATGTAGATATTCACCGATATATCTCAATAGTATTATTTAGCACCCTTTAACCATACTAAAAATCAAATTCACTAATAACTTAACGGGCTCTCACATAGGTAATATTTAAATACCGAATACATATGTCTTAATTCTATGAACTGGGCTGCTCATCCGATGATAATAATCATTAGCGAATAGAAAACCCATCCGCCCAGTTATGATTTTAATTTTGTTTTTTGGAGGATTTTAGATGAGTGAAAATAACGGAAAATTTAAGCCTTTAAAGAAAAACGCCCCGATACCTGAAAAAGAAGAGGATATATTAGAGTTCTGGAGTAAACACGATATCGCAGAAAAAACCCGCACCATAAAAAGAGATAAGAAGTTCAGCTTCACAGAGGGACCACCTACGGCTAACGGCATGCCGCACATGGGTCATGTTCTAACCAGAGTGACCAAAGATGTGTATCTCAGGTATAAAACCATGGACGGATACCAGATAGTCCCTAACATCGCAGGTTGGGATACACATGGTTTGCCCGTTGAGATCGAAGTCGAAAAAGAATTGGGTATCGAATCGAAAGAAGAGATAATGGATTTCGGGTTAGAAAAGTTCAACGAGCTCTGTAAAGAGAGTGTATTCAGATATCAGAAAGAATGGGAGAATATGAGTGAAAGGATAGGCTTCTGGATCAATTATGAAGATGCCTATGTGACCATGAAGGACGATTACATAGAGAGTGTCTGGTGGAGTCTAAAACAGCACTGGAAAAACGGTCTGCTGGAGAAGGGGTACATGGTAGTACCGTATTGTCCAAGATGCGGAACTCCTCTTTCGAGTCATGAAGTTGCTCAGGGTTATCGAGAAACTGAAGATCCCTCCATCTATATGAGATTCAAGGCCAAAGATGAAGACGCCTATTTCCTTGCATGGACTACGACACCTTGGACTCTCATATCAAATCTATTATTGGCTGTCGGAAGGGATATCGATTATGTCATGGTGGAACATGAGGGAGATAAATATTATCTTGCTGAAGAATTGGTCGATGAGATCTTTGAAGATGTAGATGTATTAAAAACCATGAATGGGGAGGAACTACTAGGTAAAGAATACGAGCCACTTTTCGATTATGTGGACTCGGAGAGTGAAAGTCATTATATAACCCATGCTGATTTTGTCACCCTGGAAGAGGGGACCGGTATAGTACACATCGCTCCCGCATTCGGTGAGGACGATTACGAACTCTGTGATAAAGAAGGGGTCTCTCTTGTAAATCCCGTCGATGAAGCTGGTAGATTCACTGATGAGGTACCCGATTACGAAGGCGATTTCGTTAAAGATGCAGATGAACAGATAATGGAAGATCTAGATGAAAGAGGGGATCTCCTCAGTAGAGGAACCACAACACATAGGTATATGTTCTGTTGGAGGTGTGACTCGCCCCTATTGAATTACGCCCTCGAAAGCTGGTTCATCAGAACTTCTGAAGAAAAACAAAAACTCATAGATAACAATGATATGGTGACCTGGAAACCGGAACATCTAAAACACGGTAGATTCGGTAATTTCTTGGATGAGTTAAAAGATTGGTCACTAAGTCGTAACCGGTTCTGGGGGACCCCTCTACCCATATGGATATGTAAGAACGGTCATGAACACTGTGTCGGAAGTCGAGAAGAGTTAGAAGAATTAGCAGTAGAACCGCTTGATGACGATTTCGAATTCCACAAACCGTGGGTAGATAGAGTTAGACTAGGATGTCCAGAATGCGGGGATATGATGGAACGGGTTGATTATGTTATTGACTGCTGGTACGACAGCGGTAGCGCACCTTTTGCTCAATTCCACTATCCCTTTGAGAATGAAGAAAGATTCGACGAAGCGTTTCCAATAGATTTCATAACGGAGGCTTTAGATCAGACTAGAGGTTGGTTCTACAGTCTACTATCCATAAGTTCAATGCTCTTTGATGAGCCGGCTTATAAGAACTGCTTAACCTTAGGATTGGTCCTGGACGAGGACGGGGAGAAGATGAGTAAATCCAAAGGTAACGCTATAGAACCTATGAAGGTATTGGAAACACTCGGTGCGGACGCCACTAGGATATATTTCCTCGGCTCCCCTGTATGGAAATCGACCAAATTTAGCGAGGAACTGGTTTCAGAGAAGATCAACAAAACTTTGAACACTTTGATGAACGTAGTATCCTTCTTCACCAGCAATGCAAATATCGATGATTTTGAGCCCGGGGAATATCGAGTAAACGATGAGATCGATAGATGGCTTATATCAAAGAAAAATACACTTGTCGAAAGCGTACGACAGGGGTTAGAACAGTTGGAAGTTCATAAATCTACTCGTGCTATAGAAAACTTCATAGACGAACTCAGTAACTGGTATCTCAGAAGGAGCAGAAGACGATTCTGGGAAGGAACAAAAGAAGAGAAAAAGAGTGCATATAACACATTATACGATACATTGAAAACCCTTACCAAGGTGATGGCTCCATTCACGCCTTTCCTATCAGAAAGGATATACCAAAGTATATTTAAAGAAGTGGAAGAAGGACCAGAATCAGTTCACCTATTAGATTATCCGGAGTACGATGAGGACAATGTATATCCTAAACTGGAAGAACACATGGATTCGGTCATAAGGATCGCAGAATTGGGTAGGAATGCTAGACAGCAGGAAAATATCAAATTGAGACAGCCCCTCAAGGAAGCTATAGTGGTATCGGAAGATGATACCTATAAAGAGGGGGCTGAACTGTTCAAAGACATATTGATGGACGAGTTAAATATAAAGAAGTTCAGTTTTGAGGATGAAGAGGCTAGATTAACAGAAACTCGAGTCGAACCCAATTATTCATCTCTCGGACCTAAGTTTAAGGGTCAGGCTGAGAAGGTCGCTGAACTCATCGAAAATGCAGATGCTAGTTCATTAAAGGTAGAGTTATCAGAAGGAGATGTAATCGAACTTGATGGTTTTGAGATCGATGAAGACGACGTGAAGATATTCGAAGAGATAAAGAGTGGATACACCGCTAGTGAAAAAAACGACGTGAAGGTTTTCATGGATGTAGAGATCGATGAAAAATTGGAGACCGAAGGATTTGCTAGAGACATAGTAAGAAGGATACAAACCATGCGAAAAGAATTGGAATTGGGTTATACTCAAAAAATTCATACTAGATATCTTGGTGACCAAATACTGCTCGACGCCATCGATGAAATGAAAGATTATATCATGAACGAGACCCTTTCAGAAAGCCTTGATAAGGGACCCGGAGACGGGTTAAAGAAAGATTGGTCCATAGATGGAAAAGATATCTCGATCTGGGTTCAAGCCATCGATCAAGTAAACAAAAACCACTAAATAATGGGAACGGAATGGAGTGTCGGAACAGATGAAAGAAAAAGAATTTGAGATAAAGAAAAGAAACAGCTTATTCAGGTTCCCGAAAGAAGTAGAGTTCAAAGACCTAGCTCCCATATTTCCAGAACTCTTCGATCTTTTCATGGACCTTGCTGACCAATATCCAGAGGACAGTGGTGAGGAGTATATAGAGATGCTGATAAGACTGAATCTAAAGGACTTAGAACAGAATAGAAAACCAGTAGGCCATAATAGAGAAGCTAGATACCGGATGATATTTCCATTAGATCGGGATCATGTTGAATTTTTTATCTATCCTAGGATCGATGAAGAAGAGTCTGAAATAGATATGATAACAAGCGAGATAAGTGATTTTCTAGATAAAAATGATCTAAAGCATGAAATCATCTGGAACGAGATGAGGTTTTTAAAAGAAGAAAAAGAATAGGTCAATCGAAAAAGCTTTCACATTCTTCTTTTAGGTCCGTGACACTCCTGAAATCGAATTCGTCTGGCAGCTTGTTTTTATACCTATCATAGTTGAATCGTTTATCCATAAGGATGATCAGACCCTTATCGGTTTTACTCCGGATACACCTTCCCGCCGCCTGCAATACTCTATTCAACGCTGGATAGATCCTCGAATAATTGTAACCTTTTCTTTCGCCGAACTTACTCGAATAATAATCTTGTAAAGCCTCCAACTCTATAGATGGAGGTGGGAAAGGGATGCCAACAATGATGACGGATGATAAGATGTTGTCGTTATAATCTACTCCCTCTGATAAACTACCTCCCTGAACACCCAACATTACATTACTATTTGAACGTTTTAAAGTATCTACCATCTTTTCTTTTTCCTTTTTAGAATATCTTTTATCTTCCACCAATATATCTTTATTTAAGTGCACCAATTCAAGTCTTCTAGATACCTTCTCCATCAGATGATAAGATGGAAAGAATACTGCAATGTTTCCATCTACGTTGTTTGCAACGTCAGATATAGAATTCGCATAGGCCTGATACATCTGTAGATCCCGTTCTTTGTATGAGGTAGTAAGACTATCGACACTTACGACCTTCCTATTCTCCTCGGGAAAAGGTGAAATGTATCCTTTGATGGTAGGGTCTTTTATACCTAAAAGATCCGCGTACATCTCCCCAGGATGTAAGGTCCCACTCATAAGAACCGCAGATGGTATCTCATCGAAGACTTTTTCAGTTAACATGGCAGGGTCGAGCAGACCGACTCGGAAGGTTGGAGGATTGGGATAATAAGCCCGGTATATCTCTGGTCCTTCATTACTCCATTTTGTCAGGAACGAAAAAACACTCCAGGGAGCGGTTGCAGCGGAATCTTTCTCTATCAGATTACCAGCTGTCGTTTCAAGTTCCTTTAGAAATTCATCTAACCGCTGATAATGACTAAGACCTCCCTTTAGAACATCTTCCATGATCTTATCCAAAAACTTCTTTTCGATAGGTTGCTCCCTGATATCCAGTTTATCGAACTCATATGCTAAACGCTTGATACAGCTAGCCAAAGCGGGGTCAGCACTGTTCAATAATTGGTAAGCTTCCTGCAGTTGTGACAACGATATAGATTCCTCAAGGTGTGATCTGACCCTGTCCGGGAGATTATGGGCTTCATCGACGATCACGATACAGTTTTCCAGTGCGAGTCCGAGTTGCTCCATTATCTGTTCCTGGATATCTGAGAATACGTAGTTGTAATCGCAGACAATTATATCGGCATCCTTTCCAGCTTCAAGAGCAGCCTTATGAGGGCACACGTTCCTTGAACTGCATCTATCGACTATTTTATCTACGTGCTTAGTCCCCGTCCTTAAGTTTTCTACGACATCCTTCATATCTCTGTTATATAGGTTACAATACTGCTTTCCTTTCTCTCTACAAAATCTTTCAAAAACTGGATATGGTAATTTTGATTCCTCTCTCGGGCACATATGCTGTTTGGAGATTATGTCTAGAGCGTATATGGATGAAGATATATTTTGTATCGTATCGATAGCTATCCGATGCTGGGATTGTTTACTGGTCAAGAAAAAGATTTTCTGGTCCTCCTCTTTTGATTTTATAGCTGAGGTCAGAACCGCTGCAGTTTTCCCGATACCAGTCGGGGCGTGTGCAAGTAGAACACCCCCATTTGAAAAGGCCTCTTCAGAATCCTTCATGAATTGTTTCTGTCCCTCCCTGATCTTTCGAAATGGGAACAGGCCTTCTTTCGATCTCTTCAAGTTCGAATCTTTTTTGATATTTGAACTACTCTCCAATGAGCTGTTACATTTTGGGCAATATGATCTATCCCTTCTAGGACTAAGAAGTGTGCCACAATTATTACAAAATTTTCCCATCAAAAATACTGAATTGATAGGTATAATTATTTCTTTCGATGTGGTTATCAAAAGTTGACAAAAAATATATAATATCCCAATAAACTAGAATTCTGAAAGCGATAATATGGAATGTAAAGAATCAAAGAATATAGATCATTGTAATTGTTCATACCCGGGATGTCCTCGCAAAGGTATTTGCTGCGATTGTATCCAGTATCACCTTTCCCGTAATGAATTACCTGCTTGTGCTTTTCCAGATGATGTGGAGGAGACATATGACAGATCATTTAAGAAGTTCGCAGAGATCCATGGTTGAAATCAAAAGGATACCAGGGAAAGCTTTCTCTTCCAACGTATATATAGTTCGATCTCAAAAGAATTTTATAGTCGATGCGGGTGCCGGACCTGTTAAACGGATATATGACTACGTGGACAGTGAGGGCTTAGAAATAGATAGGATCATCTTGACTCATCGACACTTCGATCACGTCGGTGGCGCCGAGAAATTATCCGATATGCTGGATGTTCCTATCTATGCCCATGAACTGGCAGCTAAAGCACTGAGAGAAGGAGATGATAGAACTATAATATCCAATAGTTTTGGTAAAGAGGTCTCCGGAGTTGATGTGAAAGTTCTCGAAGAGGATACATATGCTGGATTTTTAAAGATCCATACTCCCGGCCATACTAACTGCAGTATCTGTTTATATCACGGCGGTGATAAGATATTGATATCAGGTGATACGGTATTCTCCGGTGGTGGAGTCGGTAGGTCCGATTTGCCTACAGGTGATTTCGAAGAACTTAAAAACTCGGTTGAAAAATTGACTAGATATGACGTCTACTCATTGTATCCAGGACACGGTCCGAGTATAAAACAGGAGGGTAATGAGCATATACGGTTATCCCTTCAAAATATGTCATACCTTTAAAATAGGAGAATCTAGATAGGTGCGGATATGGAGATAAAATGTGGTAAAAAAGAATGTGACGGGGACTGCCCAGATAAGATCGCTTATGTAGCAGGAGAAGTCCTTTCCAACAGCGAGCTTATAGTTTATCCCACCGAAACACTATATGGACTAGGTGGAGATGCTTTGGATGTTATGATACTGGACAAGATACGAAAAGTTAAACAGGCACCAAAAGATAAGAAGATCTCTTCAGCTTATAGTAGTTTAGATGAAGCATCATCTTATGTCAATCTACCAGAACTTGCGTGGGAACTCGGTGAACATTTTCTACCAGGCCCTTTGACTATCGTAGTTGAAGAGGGGGACCAAACACGTGGTATCAGGATCCCCGACCATCCGCTTGCCCAAAAGATAATAGAAGATTTTGGACCCATAACTTCGACCAGCGCTAATATCCATGGGAAGCCCGATCCGATCGATATAGATACGGCTAAGATGCAGTTAGGCTCAGATGTCAAACTATACATAAATTGTGGAGAATGTGAGTATAAAGAAGGGACGACCGTTTTGAAGATAAAGAAAGAGGATATAGAAGTTTTAAGAGAAGGTGTATTATCTGTAGAATCCATCGGTGATAAACTTGGACGCGAAATCTAAGAAAAAATATATGAAGGCTGGTTTGATAGCTAGGAAAGCTTTAGAGAATGGAAAAGAAGCATGCGAATCCGGGGTTAGTTATATATCTGTCGTGGATAAGGTTGAAAAAACTATCGATAAATACGGTGCTAGACCAGCTTTTCCGGTAAACATCTCAGTGAACGAGGTGGGGGCACATTATGCACCGTACCCTGGTGATGGTAAAACATTCAAAGACGGAGATATAGTCAAGATCGATGTTGGAGTTCATCTAGATGGTTATATAGCAGATAATGCGTTGACCGTAGAAGTAGGTACTAACCGGCATGAAAGTCTGATAAAGGCCGCAGAAGAGAGTCTAGACTTTGCTATCAAATCTATTAGACCGGGTATAAAAACAAAAGAGATCGGTAAGAATATTCAATCGGTTATAAAGAGTAGAGGGTTTAAGCCTATCTCGAACCTGAGTGGACATGCTATAGAAAGATATTCACTTCACAGCGGAACTTCTATACCCAACGTACCTAAAGGGAGAGGGAAGATCAAAAAAGGGATGGTTCTAGCTATAGAACCCTTCGCAACCGATGGTAAAGGAAAAGTAAGAAATGGAAATAGCAGTAAGATCTTGAAATTGGAACGACCTAGAAATCTAGATGGGGTGGATAAAGAATTTTACAACTGGGTGGAAGAGAGATTCCATAATCTCCCATTCACAGAGAGATGGTGTAGAAGTTATGGAAACGACTACAAATACCGTTTGAAAAGATTGATACGTTTCAATGCAGCGATTGTGTACCCGATTTTGGTGGAAATCAAAGGAGGACTAGTTACTCAAAGAGAGCATACCGTTATAGTTACCTCTAAGGGTGCTAAAGTCATAACCAATTAAGCTCACATCTTTTTTTCCCATTCCTTGATTTCTTCCCTACCTGACCGTACCATGTACTTCTTTCCTTCAAATTGTGGTGTTGTGACTACGATTATGACCAGCATAACATAATATGAAACAATTATCGAGAACACAAGAGGTCCAGGTAAACCGCCTATATCAGATCTCATTATCATGATAGTAAAATCTCCAGTCGGAAAGGGGTGCATGAATAGTTTCCCTAGCCATAATAACAGTGTCACCGAGAAGAGCCATATGTATATCCTCCTTAACCTATGAGATAGCGCTTTCCAATATGGTAGTTTATAGTGTGGTCTTCGTAAGTCATCAGCCAACGTCTTCAACCATTGTCTACTCGTGACATCCTTGTCAGGATTTAGAGTTTTGCCAATAAAATTTTTTTCCAGCACTCTAATTCTGCTATCATAGGCATTGAATGATAGGAATCTACGTCCTTCGATAAACCATAAAATAGAGATGAACAATACACCGAAAAGCAGCAGTTCGTGAGGGCGACTTGGTTCAGTATAAGTCCAAGTTATCAAAGCTGATAGGATCAGTATGGCCCAATTGGTAGTTCTATCGAGACGCTGTCTCCAAACATTGGCTCGTTGTACCTCCCCTCTATACATATGTGATACTATTGTTGAGAAATCCGACATCTCCATAATCTCGACGAAATCTTCTGGGTCTGGGTCCTTCATTTTATCCCTCTTCTATTACATATCGATCATAATTATAATTGTTTTTATTATTATTAATTTTACTCATCCCCTAATCGTGTGCTGTACCTATCAAATCTTTCAGTTCCTGTACTCCTTCTTTTTCCATTAGTTCTTCGATCTCATCCTTTATTTGATTACCTACGTTCGACCCTCTATAATAAATGGCCGAACCTACCTGCAGAGCTGAAGCACCTGCTAAGATATACTCTAACGCATCTCTACCATCTGTTACTCCTCCACATCCAATAACTGGTATATCCACATTACTGTAAATATCATAGACGCACTTAAGACCTATGGGTTTTATAGCTGGTCCACTATATCCCCCAACTTTATTCCCGAGCAGTGGTTTTCTAGTTTCGAAATTTATAGCCATAGCCTGGACGGTATTGATAGCGACGATGGCGTCACTCCCGCCATTTTCCGCCGCCTCGGCTACCTTGACGATATCAGAAAAAGGCGGTAATTTTGCAAATATCGGAACGTGTGTTTCATCTTTTACAGCTTTCACGATATTTTTCACTAGATGAGGATCGGTTCCGATCGCCGCTCCATAACCCTCTGCATGAGGACAACTTAGATTGAGTTCGACGGCATCTACCTCGCCTTCCTCCATTTTTTTTGACAAGTCAACGAATTTTTCTTCACTACCTGCGAATACGCTACCGATTATCGGTTTTGATGAGTGTTTTATCTTGGTAAGTTCTTTTAAAAAATCATCGATCCCAGGATTGGGTAATCCCATAGCGTTCAATAGACCATGTTCCATCTCTATCATAGTCGGATTTTGATGACCTTCCCTTGGATCCAACCCTATAGATTTTGTTACAACACCGCCCATACCAGAATTTAAGACTTTTTCCATCGATTCAGCTGTCTGTCCTAATATCCCTGAGGCAAGTATAATAGGCCTCTTCAATTCTAGACCTGAAATGTTAACTTCGAGTTCGACCATGATATACGATTCTAGTCATAGGAATTAAGATTTTTGTTCACTCGTTGATTATTAAACGATAATATTAAATGAGGTAATGGATATTATGGGGGCAAAGGTGTTTACAATGTTCCGAGATACGATACCTGGTTTGGATAGAGTCTTTCACAGTGATATCGAACCACCTAAGGTCACGTTAATCACGGGTCCACCCGGGTCTATGAAAACGAGTTTCTGTTATAGTTTAATGACCCGATATGTTGAACAAACCGGTAAATTCGGCCTGTATACAACCTTGGAAGAAACCGTAGATAGTCATCTAGCCAACATGGAAAGTCTGGGGATAGATCTTAGCCTGAATATGCAGATCTCAGATATAACTGATCTGAGAGAGATCGATCAGATCGTTGAAGATGAAGAAGAAACGGATTATATCGATTTTTTAGAAACGATGTTGAGACACTTCAAAAAAGAAAAAGGTGATGATTTCAAGGTGTTCGCTCTAGATTCTTTAGGTGCACTTTATTCTTTGATGGAAAGTGAGGAAAACATACGGAAGAAAATGTTCTATTTCTTTAAGCTTTTAAGAGACCTTGATCTCTACAGTTTCGTCGTGATGGAACGTTCTTTGAGTGGCGAAGCTAATCTATTAGGGAACGAAGGTTTCTTAGTAGATGGTCTTATCATGCTAGGTATGGATAGGAACAGAGGAAAACTCACAAGGTACCTGCAGGTCGAAAAGATGCGGGCATGTAAACATAGTATGGAAAAGCATTCAATAGAAGTTGGAGACAATGGTATCAAAGTATTAGGTCCCATATTTGAATGAAATTCGATCTTTCCCATTACTTTCGTAAGTTATTTAAGATAGAGATACTATCAACCCTTAACAATTGAATAAATTAACCCTCGGGGGAATTACATTGCCAGAAGAAGAAGAATTCTTATCAGAAATGGAAGGTTACGTCGGTAAACTAAAACAGCAAAAAGCTAAGCTTGATGAAAGAGAAGAGGAACTTGATAAAAGAGAAGATAAACTTGATGAAAAAGAAAAAGAAATCCAAAAGAAGGAACAAGACCTTAATATTCGCAAACAAGAGATCGCAAAAAAAGCGGATGATCTGGAAAACCTTAAATCAAAATTTGAGAATGAAGAAAGGAAACTGAAAGAAACCAGGAAAGAGTTAGACCAGGAAAGAAAAGAGATCAAATCCGTTAGAGATAATCTACTTGAAAAACAAGAAAAAATCGAAGAGTTAGAAGAAGAATTACTAGATAAAAAGAAGAGTGTTATCGACAGAGAAGAGGCTATGGTTCAGCGAGAAGATGACCTAGATGAACGAGAACAGTTAGTCGTTCAAAAAGAACAAGACATCCTAGAAAAGAGAAAAGGCAGCTTGGAAACGCTATCTGAGATACAAGATACATTGAGAGAAAGCATAGACAAAAATAAGGATATGTTGAGTAAAGAAGGACAACTGCTGGATGAGGATAAGAAACTAGCAAACAAAAGGAGTAAGCTTTTAGAGGCACATAAAAAGATGCTAGAAAGAGAGAAAGAACTCATATCTGAAGCAGGCGATATGCCTACTATCGAGGTACCATCGATGCCTGAAAAGACTGAAGTTGAAACTGCTGAAGTTGGGGAAGTACCTGAAGTAGAAGTACCCGAAGAAGTTGCTGAAGAACCTGAAGAAGAAGCTGCTGAAGAACCTGAAGAAGAAGCTGCTGAAGAACCTGAAGAAGAAGCTGCTGAAGAACCTGAAGAGGAAGTTGCTGAAGAACCTGAAGAAGAAGTTGCTGAAGAACCTGAAGAAGAAGTTGCTGAAGAACCTGAAGAAGAAGTTGCTGAAGAACCTGAAGAAGAAGCTGCTGAAGAACCTGAAGAAGAAGTTGCTGAAGAACCTGAAGAGATCGTTTGTCCCAATTGTGGAACTGAACTCAGTCCAGATGCTGAAATATGTTACGCCTGCGGAACTGAATTGGGAGAAGAAGAGGAACAAGAGGAAGAAGCTGCTGAAGAATCTGAAGCGATAATATGTCCCAATTGTGAAACTGAACTCAGTGCGGATGCCGAAATTTGCTATGCATGTGGTACTGAATTGGGAGAAGAAAAGGAAGAAGAAGAAACTGGTCAAATAGAATGCCCCGTCTGTGGAACTGAACTTAGTGCGGATGCTGAGATGTGTTACGCTTGCGGGTCGGACATCAAAGAAGATGAGGAAGAAAAGACCTCCGGTAAGAAAAGAATCGTATAATTTTAGAAAACCTTTTATCTCTTTTTTAATTCTATTTTTATATAGACGGCGGAAGCAATGATATCATATAACTATATCCTCCTAACAGCATCGATGGACACAGATCCTAGTGAAGTCAACCTGAAAAATAATGAGGCATTCGATCTTCTAACGAGAGGGGATTCTCTTTGTGACCAGGGGAAATACAGTGAGGCCATCGATCATTACGATAGAGCATTAACCATAGAAGAAAACGAGGTGATTTTGAACAATAAAGGGGTGGCGTTAGATGCTTTAGGAGAGCATGAAAGAGCGATAGAAGTCTACAAAATAGCCTTGAATATTAAAGAAAACTATTTCACCGCCTGGTATAATCTAGCGAATTCTTATCGGTATCATGGCGAATATAAAAAAGCAGTTGAAACCTATGATCGAGCAATATCTTTAAGACCCGCTGAAGAGGCGGCCTACTTCGATAAAGCTTATACACTCGCAATGATGGGGCGCAAACGAAAAGCTATTAAAACTGCTGATAAAGCATTGGAATTTTCTCCGAAAGATACGCCTGATCTTCTTATCAAAAAGGCAGAAATACTCGAGGAGGTGGGGAAGTATAATAAATCGCTGGCGATCTATAACGGAATACTAAGGGACTATCCAGATAATCTAGAGGCCCTAAAACATAAGGGTGACTTACTCCTTAATCTTCAGAGGTTTGAGGAAGCAATCGATGTCTATGATACTTACGTATTTCATAACATTCAAGATGCCGAAATCTGGAATAATAAGGGATACGCTTTCTTTTCTCTCGGTTATTTCGATGAAGCAGAGGATAGCTACGAGAAGTCATTAGAGATAGATCCTGAGTATTCTCCCGCCCTTTACAATAAAGGCTACCTACATCACACCCGTGGAGAATATAGAAAAGCACTAGAATATTATAAAAACGCCTCTAGATTCGACAGTGATAACGAAGTGCTTTGGAATAACCTTGGAAATGCTCTGTATAATCTTGATAAATATGATGAATCTATACCCTTTTTTGTTAAGGCTATCGAGGCAAATCCAGATTATGCTATCGCATGGAATAATATAGGTAATGCTCTTGATAAACTAGGACAGTACGAAGAATCGATATACTATCATAGAAAAGCCTTAAAGATCAAACCTGATTTTGAATATGCTCTTTATGCCCTCAGCCTACCTTTAGCTAAGAGTGGTGAAAAAGAGAAAGGGTTGGAAAAGATAGATTTGGCGTTGGATATCAATCCAGAATATGAGAAAGCTTGGTATTCAAAGGCGAAGATATTGAGGATGATGGGGAAAACAGATGATGCATTAGAAGCACTAGATGAAGCTATCGATCTAGATTCCGACTTCGGGGAAGCCTGGGAATTACGGGGAGAGATTTTAGAGGATCTGAATAAATTTGATACGGCTATTCGAGCCTATGAAAGGGCGTTAAATAGTTACCAGAGCAACTATAATTCTTTTGATGACATGAAGTATCTGCACATGAAAGGTAAATTACTAGAAAAATTAGGGAGGTATGATGAGGCTCATGACATATATGACCATATACTACAAAGGGATGAAAAAAATGTACTAGCTGCCGTAAGGAAAACAGCAATGCTAATTGAGATGGAAAAATATCGAGAATCTGTTACTGAAGCGAATAAATATCTTGAAAGATTTGAAAAGAGCGATCTATTTATTTTACGTGGTAGAGGGTTCGAAGGGTTAGAAAATTCAAATAAAGCTTTAGAATCTTATCAAAAAGCGTTGGATTTAAACGGGGAAGAAGCACGTATGGCTTTAGGTAGGCTTCTCGGAGATATGGGGGAACTTGAGAAAGCTTTAGATACCTTGAAAGGTAAAACCTGGGAGGAGAAACTTTTAACAGCAAATATATTGTTAGAAAAGGAAGAATACGAGAAAGCTATATCAATGTTCGAAGAACTGATCCAGGAAAAAGATAGAGACCTGAGAGCAGTATTCGGTTTAGGCCAGACATTATACCGATTGGAGGATTATAAAAGAGCTGCTAAGGTGATGGATAAATGCCTAGGGAAAGATGAAAACTTTGAACCCGCCTGGCTACTAAAATCCAAGATATTTAGAGATAAGGGTAAAAAAAAGAAGGCATTAGAATATGCGAAGATAGCTCTATCTATAGCAGGGGAGTATGAGGAAGCAGAGATATTGATCGAGGAACTAAAAGAAAGGGTTTAACATGTGTTAAATATATCAGGAAAAGTAAGGTTGAGATAATGGAAGTAGGTCTAGTCGGTAAACCAAACGTTGGAAAAAGCACGTTTTTCAATGCAGCTACGAGAGCGGATGTCGAGATGGCCTCTTATCCTTTCACGACCATCGATGCCAACAGAGGGGTGGGTTATGTAAGGGCAC
Organism: Candidatus Saliniplasma sp.; assembly: GCA_046497075.1. Lineage (GTDB taxonomy): Archaea > Thermoplasmatota > Thermoplasmata > Halarchaeoplasmatales > Halarchaeoplasmataceae > Saliniplasma. The sequence continues at coordinate 19,688 of JAWOGF010000005.1, read as the reverse complement.
CCTGTCCGCATGAAGAACTAGGATTAGAATGTGATCCTAATAATTCACCCTGTTTGGAAGGTGTTCGGATGATACCTGTAAATATAATCGATGTAGCTGGACTAGTACCGGATGCTCATTCAGGGAAAGGGTTAGGTAATAAGTTCTTAGATGATCTTAGACAAGCATCCACCCTGATACATATCGTTGATACCAGCGGAAGTACCGATGAGACTGGAGAACCCTGTAAAAGGGGAGAACACGATCCAGTGGAAGATATAAAATTCTTAGATAAAGAGATAGATTACTGGATAAAAGGGATCTTGGATAAAAACTGGGAGAAAGTCTCAAGAAGGTTAGAGGTTTCTGGTGGTAAGCTCGAGAAAGCCGTTTATGATCAATTGTCTGGACTTGGGATCAGAGAGGCGAGCGTTATCAGGGCATTGAATGAGTCAGAACTACCTGAAAAGGTCAAAAGTTGGACTGAAGATGATCTGTTCGTATTGGCAAAAAATCTTAGACAGAAGACAAAACCGATGATGATAGCTGCAAACAAATCTGATCTGGCTTCCGAAGAACAAATCGAAAATATTACCGAGTTAGAATATATTGTCCAGCCTACGGCTGCTGAATACGAACTAGCTCTTCGAAAGGCTTCTGAAAAAGGATTGATCGATTACATCCCTGGTGAGGATTCCTTTGAAATCTTGGATGGAGATATCTCTGAAAGGCAGCGCTCCGCCCTTAAAAAAATAGAAGGATACATGAAAGAAAAAGGGGGATTAGGAGTTCAGCAGTGTTTGGAAAAAGCCGTTTATGATCTCCTTGATATGATCGTAGTATATCCTGTGGAGAATGAACACAATTACACTGACAAAGAGGGGAGAGTACTGCCTGATGCATATCTGGTCAAAAAAGGGAGTACGGCAGAGGATCTTGCCTTTGTGGTGCATTCCGATATCGGAGAGGGTTTCATCAGAGCTATCGATGCCAGGACCGATAGAGTTATAGGGCGTGACCATGAATTGAAAGATGGAGATATCATAAAGATAGTTTCGAAGTGATAATCATATGGTCGAAAAAAAAGTTAGGATATTATCTGGTTCTTACAGCTCAGTGGGAGATGGAGTCGTTATCGAACTTTTTGGAAGAACTGAAGATGGCGACTCTGTCACACTCCTATACGATGAATTTAGACCATATTTTCATCTAGTAAATCCTCCGAATAATATAGTCGATGAACTTCGTAGGGATGAAGAGATAGTGGAATTAAAAGATCGTGAGCTCTGGGTGGATGGAGAAGTGGAGCCCTGCAAAAAGGTGATATTGAGATATCCCTTCAAAGTCCCCGGTTATCGTAATAAATTTAAAAACCATTGTCAGGTACTAGCTGCGGATATACCTTATATCCAGCGTTTCATATATGACAAAGATCTTGGTTCTACGGTTATCGTAGAAGGTGAAAAAATCGATGATGAAAAGTACACAACTGATAGTGTATTAAAAGTGGACCAATTCCAAGATTCAGAACCGCTGAAACCAGAACTCAAGATACTCAGTTTCGATATCGAGAACAGCATCGAAGATAATAGGATATATACTATCTGCTGTGTGGTTGATCACGAAGGTGAGAGGAAAAGCGAAAGCTTTTATGGAGATGAAAAACAGATATTGGAAGATTTTCAAGATTACATAAATTCAGTAGATCCGGATGTCATTACAGGATACAATATCAACGGGTACGACCTACCACTCTTAGAAGATCGAGCTGAAGTAAACGGTATAGATGGGATACGTATAGGGAGAGACGGAAATGGTCTTAAAAAAGTAGGTAATCGGTATTGGAGGGTCAACGGAAGGATCATTGCCGATGCATGGTGGAGTGTCCGAAAAGAGATGAATCTAAAAAGAGAAACTTTAGACCATGTATCTAAAGAGTTATTAGGGAGGGAAAAAGATGACGTGGATCCGAAAGAGATCGATAGGGAATGGGATGATGATAAAAATAAGGTGATCAACTACTGTACCTTAGACGCGGAATTGGCTCTGGATATTTTGATCGAACTGGAAAGTCTAGATAGGGCCATGGACATGGCTACCGTATCTAAATTACCCGTCGACGAAGGTTTGAATGGTAGGACATCTACATTGGTGGATTCTATACTGATAAGAGAAGCGGATAGGAAGGATATAGGTGTACCACTGACATCACACAAAGGTAAAGGAAGTAAGATCAAGGGTGGGTACGTTCATTCCATAGAACCGGGCTTGTACCACTGGGTCAGTGTTCTAGATTTTAAAAGCATGTATCCCAGCATAATCATGGAGAACAACATCTGTTTTACGACCCTGTCAGAAAAAGGTAAGATCGAGAGCCCTACAGGCGCAAAATTTTTAGATCTAGAACAGAAAAAAGGAATCCTCCCCGGGATATTGAAAGACCTGATGGCGGAAAGGGATGAGGTCAAAGAAAAGATGAAAAATGCAGATAAGAAAAAGGAGAAAAAATATTACGGAGGTCTGCAGGCAGCGATAAAAGTACTCATGAATTCTTTTTATGGCGTTTTTGCCTCCTCATTTTACAGATTTACAGATAAAAGGATCGGAGAGAGTATAACCGCTTTCGCTAGAAAGAATATTAAAGAGCTTATAGAAGAACTACAAGCGGATGGACTGAAGGTCATATACTCAGATACGGACAGCGTATTCTTTCAATCCCCTGAAGAGAACCTAGAAGATACCATCAAGATAAGTAGAAAAATCGCAGAGGATTACAGCAGAGGAGCTATCATATTGGAATTCGAAAAAGTCTTGAATCCTTTCTTCAGTCACGGGATGAAAAAACGATACGTTGGAAAGGTGATCTGGCCGGAAGAAGATATGCTGGTCAGGGGATACGAACTCAGGAGGAGTGATTCTTTCGAAGCCCAGAATCGAGCATTGGAAGAGGTTTTCGAACATATATTAGATGATGATATCGATGGAGCTATCGATACCGCAAAGATGTGGATAGAAAAAACAAAGAACAGCGAAGTGGACCCTGAGGAACTGGTCATCTCTAGGACTTGTAAAAGGTACAGCTACTATAAAAATCCAGATAGTATGCCCAACGTTCAAGCCGCCCAGAAGATGGAGAGAAAGGGCTATGAGTTTACCCCGGGTATGAAGGTTTCATGGGTCGTAACTAATGCGCATAAAACCCCTCAAGATGTGGAACCATGGCTGCCGGATAGTGATTTGGATAAAGAGCCCGATTGGAATTATTATGCTAGAAGGATCGCTAAAACACTAGCTAGGGTTACAGACGTGTTCGGTTGGGATGAGGAAGGATTACTAGCAGGGAACAAGCAATCTGATCTTTTCTCTGGTGATTTTAAAACTCGGGATACAGAGATCGATGAAGATCCAAGTGGAAGTTCCGAAGATGAAAAAAAGACAGTTTCTGAGGAAGAGAACATGTCTTTAGAAGATTTTATGTAAGAGTTGATTTGAGAGTTTACCAAAAAGGTTTATTAAATCTAATACGGTGTGAATACCATGTTCAGAGTAAAGGAAAAAACACCGACCATCATATCATTAATCATATCCATGATGATCCTTTCTTCATTCCTATTTTCGGGTGTATTATCTGACCTAGAATCAACCTCTGAAGACTTTAAGATCGAGATAAATAATCCGAATAATGGGGATATCTGGTCCGGTTCGAGTGAACAAAATATATCATGGACTTTAAATACTTCTCTAGAAGCGTCAGAAATAGAACTCACTATCGAATATGTCTACAACGGTTCGGGACCATATACTATTAAAAGTTTTGAAAAGGGTGAACTGCCAGACCTATCAGCAAATCATACCTGGTCAGTTCCAGATATCGATTCCGATGATGTAAGCATAATTATCAGAGCAGAAGGGGGACTTTATAAGAGATGGGAGATGGTCACTATATCCATAGATTCTACACCCCCTGAGTACCTTTCCTCTAATCCAGATGACGGGGGTTCTTTACAGAGTGATCATCCTATCCAGATCACGTTCGATGAACAGATCAATCTTACCGATTTCCGTGAAAATTTTACCCTGTTTAGCTTCAACGATGAAATAGATGGAGTTATTTCTCAAAAACCTGATGATGATTTTACCGTTGAATTCATACCTTTTGGTGAGCTGACACCGGCTGATAACTATTCTTTTGAATTGTCTGGAATTATAAAAGATAAAAGCGTCCCTGGTAACGAATTAGAGGTTGATGAGACAGTGGAATTTACTGTTAAAAGACGTCCGCCCATAGTAGAAGTTTCCACACCGATAGAAGACAGGATTAGAATCGGAAATACTACGGATATTAACTGGACGGTAGATCAACTAGAACTATCCGAGGATCCAATAACCATATCTTATTCGCTAGACCAGGGCGATACATGGTTCAAACTCGCTGAAGATATCGAAGATACTGGATCCTTTACTTGGGAAGTATCGAAGGAACCCCTCACGGCTTATCCTAAAAACGATGTTATCGTTAACGTTTCCTGTGAAAACAAGGACGGTCTAGTTGGATACGGACACTCAAGCAGATTCACTGTCTACGAAAATATGAAGCCAAATTTAGAGATAGAAAGACCTTACGAGGATCTTGTAATCGTCCAGGGGCAGGAAACCGAGATCAGGTGGAACGCCTCCGATGATATAACACTACCGGATGAACCTATAACGATATCGATCTCTATCGATGGCGGCAGCAGCTGGAAAGTGATCAGTCACAATGTAAAAAACGATGGTGTTTATCACTGGGATGTAGATACGAGAGCAGAAGAAGCTATAGTCAATATAAGCTGTACTGATAAAGACGATGCCATGAGTTGGGACCATTCAGGCCGATTCACGATCCTTGAAGAGAACCCCCTCGAGGTATCCCTTGATCCGGTCGAGGGGACTTACCACCCTAGAGATCGTGTAACCGTGGAATGGACCTCACCACCCATGGTGGAAGATCATCAATCGATGAAGGTATATTTTAGCGATGATGGTGAGAGTTGGGGATTGCAGGACGAGGTCGAGCCGGATGACTTTTCTACGGAAATTTCACTACCCTTTGCTATGTCATCGCTTTGTAAGATCAAGATAGAGGTTGTAGATGAAAACGGTCCTATCTATTCTGCGGAAAGTGAAAAATTTGAAGTGATCCCTTCCGCTCAAGACATAACATTAACAGAACTGGGTGATTCTACAATGATCCATCTATCTTTTGGAAGTTGGGTCAGTCGAGGACTGATGGAAGATTGTTTGGTTCTATATCGTAACGAAGAAAGAATTGATATCGCGAAAAACGAAATATATGCCATGTCTGGTTCAGAGATAGTCATCATCAAGGATGATCTGCCAGAAGGCGAGTACGAGCTTTCCCTCAATTCGTCGGATTCGAACGTAGAGTTTGAAGATTGGACTTTATCCACTTTCGAGGTGGGTGAACAAAATACAGAAGATTATATCACTTACTGGCCTGTGTTGTTACTGATCCCCATCACAGCATTTCTACTTTTCATCTACAAAATCAAAATCGACTCATCAGATGAGAGAAAAAAGCGAAAATCGATATGACCATTAGCTATTAGCTATTGGTTATTAGTTATTGGTTATTAGTTATTGGCTATTGATTATTAGCTATTGGTTATTAGCTATTGGTTATTAGCTAGTGTTTCTCAGCTATAATGATCCAAGTTTTCGAATATTCATCTGGCAGATAGGGTGAGAAATTACTGCCATCTAGATGCTTAATATCTTCAAACCCAGCATCCCTCAAAATAGTTTCTATCTCTATTTTTGGGAAAAGTCTGAGTAAAATATCGTACTCGCCTTCCTTAACATCCCCATTATTATCGTAATGGAATTCCTCCATAATCTCAAGAATTTTCTTTTCTGCATGATAGCTGATCTGATTCCTTCTCCAGACTGTAATGGCTTCGGGGGTTTTCCGGAGAGGACCGTATGTTCTTCCTAGGTTTTTAAAATCCTCCTTAGGGGGTACATACAACTCTATTCCCAAGGCCCCACCAGGTTTCAGATGAGCATACGCCTTTGCTAAGAACGAGTCGATCTCATTCCGTTCAGTGAAATGATGAAAATCTCCCGTTGACACGAAGACGAAATCATATCTTTTATTCAAGCTGAAATGTCTTGCGTCATCTTGAACTATCTTTAAATCTTCTAATCCTTCCTCTTGTATGCGCTCTTTCGCCTGATATATCATAGATTCAGTAAAATCTAGGCCTGTAATATCAAAATCTTTTTTCGCTAACCCGACAGTCAACTCCCCGGTACCACACATGATATGAAGTATCTCATCACCATAATCAGAAGCGATATCTGCCCAGATATCTATTTCATCGTCCCTATCTGGAAAAAAGTAATCGATAGTGTCTGCCCGGAGGGCATAGATTTCCTTCATATCAGCCGGCATTGAACGCTTCATGGATAAGGAAAAATTTTAGGATATTTAATGCTTTGGATTCTGTATCTAATCAAACCGAAACCACACCTTGATTTGTGATTTTAAATTTTATAGACCGGCGTTCTGCCATAGAGCGGTGCTTCATTACAGTACATTTTCTAATATGTGGACCAAATTCCTCTAACTTGAGTATTGTTTTAGCGTTATGATACAGGATATGGCCCCCTAGAGGTTTCGTCGTATCATCCCCTCCATAGACCTGCGTTGTTACTAATACGGGGATATCCTTTTCTCGGGCTACTTTCATAAGTTTGATCAGCATCCGGCCTAGTCTAGTGGAAGTTTTCTGATGCTCACCATCATTTAATAGAGTCCTGTAAAAAACCGTCATGCTGTCTACTACCACAAGCCCCACGTCCATATCATCTCTAAGTGCCATATTAACGATGTTCTCTAATTTATCTTCCTGTTCTTGAAAAGAGCATGCCCTGAAGATCAAAGTATTATTCATGACCTTCTCGTATTCATCAGAAGAAATCTGTTTCAGCCGTTCTATTGAAACTCCTTCCGTATCTAAAAAGGCAACTTTTTTACCTTCTGATGCCACATTTTTGGCTATCTGAAGGGAAAGATTGGTTTTACCAGTCCCTCCACCTCCAAACAGTTCTGTGATGGTCCCGGATTCTATGCCTCCGTCGAGTAGATCATCGATGGTTTCACAACCGGTTGAAATCTGCATATTTCTCTTGAGTTATATTCAGTATATTATGTTTTATGGTCGGAAGCGAGGTCAAATTCTAATAACGGGTAAATTTTATTTGTAAGTAGAAGATAGGGGAGTCGAAATAAGCTTTTCTCACTGCGAGGGTAGCCAAGCATGGCCAAAGGCGCAGGACTTAAGATCCTGTCCCACAGGGGTCCGAGGGTTCAAATCCCTTCCCTCGCACTTATCATACTTCTTGAACGTATGTGAAAGAAGTTGATAAAAATGGGGAGCGAACGTTAGTGAGTTGCCCAAGTATTTTTTTGTAAAAAACTGCACTAACAACGTGTAGGACCATCAAAGATAACCCTTAAAGAAAGGCATTTGTTAGAAGCGATGAAAATCCTTCACCCCCTTTCACAGACTTTATAACATGGAATCCGCATCTTTTCGTTAAAATTATATATAAGACATGTTACTCGCATTTATCGGCAATGTTTTCCTGTTTCCAGCCCTCCAAGCCAGGAAACAGCATATAGGTGTTTGCATGAAAGAGAATATCTACTGCTGGCTTAGGGATAACAGGTACGTTTGGATGGTGATATTTGGAGCGATATTCATACTTTCCATTGATTTCTGGTATTGGGAAGTAGATACACTTGTTTTAGATTTCCTACCCATATGGGTCCTCCGGTTAGTGCTTTTGCAGATATTATTATCCGTACTGATCTATCTCTTTGTGATATTTTACTGGAGGGATTGATATGGACGTTACAATTCTAGTTCTGAGTATCATAACATCTTATCTTTCCTTAACGATCCTTCTTGGAATATACGGATATAAGGTATCTGAGAAAAGTATCCAGGATTACTTCTTAGCTAGTAGAAAGATAGGACCTATCGTGCTATTCTTTACGTTAGCGGCTACTAACTTCTCAGCCTTCACGTTTCTTGGTTTCGCTGGTGAAGCGTACACTCAAGGGTATGCATTCTATGGTATAATGGGGTTCGGTACATCGTTCACTGCTCTCTCCTTTTACATAATCGGTAGAAAAGTGTGGATTTTAGGTAAAGAAAAAGGGTACATCACCCCACCTGAACTCATCGGAGGGGAAACAAACAGTCATACATTAAGGATGCTGTACGTAGCTGTTATGGTGATCTTTACTTTACCTTATCTAGCTGTACAACCCATGAGTGCGGGATACGTATTGAGTGCTCTTACCAACGGTGGCATCCCGTATTTCTATGGAGCTGTTTTCCTCACTGTATTCATCATAGTATACGTTTTCCTCGGAGGGATGAGAACCATCGCGTGGACGGACGTGTTACAGGGACTGATGATAATCTTCCTTTTACTGACCGCAGTGATCGTACTCGCTTACAATCTTGGCGGTTTACAGGCGGCTCACGATCAAGCCATGGCTGAAGATCCAGGCCTATTCATCAGATCCGGTACCATCACCGTCAAGACTTGGCTCAGTTTCTCAATATTGTGGTCACTTTGTAATCCTATGTTCCCACAACTGTTTCAGAGATTTTTTATCTCTGACAGTGAAAAGAGTTTGCAAAGAGCCTCGATAATATTCCCCGTCGTTACTGGTCTTTTATTCTTACTACCTATCATGATAGGAGTTATGGGGCGAGGTGCCATGCCCGGGCTCAGGGGACAGGAAGTGGATAGTATACTTCCGATGATGCTGGAGGAGTATGCTCCCCTATGGTTATCCACGTTGATAATGAGTGGAGGGTTCGCAGCGTTCATGTCCACCGCAGACAGCCAGCTACTCACCATGAGTTCCATGTTCACCAGGGACATCTTCCATCCTTACATTCCATTTGACAGCGAGGATTTTGACTACTCTATCGGTCATATTATGGTGGTCGTACTAGCTATTATAGGCCTAGCTATCGCTTATGATCCTCCAGCTACTATATTCACTATCGTTACATGGGCTTTCACCGGTCTAGCTATACTTTATCCCTCCACTCTAGGTGTTCTTTACTGGAAAGCTGAGGGTAATGCCTGTATATTATCTATTTCAACCGGTCTATCGATGTTACTGCTGTACCAGTTCGAGCTCATACCCAATTTTGGATTCCTACCGGCTATACCGATAGTCGTTGTTTCGGGGCTGGTCTTATTCGTGAGTCACCATGTGATGAAAAAATACTGAACTAGCTACCCCTTGAATAAGCGGATAAAATTATCAACCCTAGTTCGGCTTACTTTATTTTCAGTTATACTACCGTATTTGAAAGCAGTACCAACTATAGCTCCATTAGAATGTTGTAAGATCTCATTAACGTTACTCAAACGTACCCCTGATCCAACCAACACAGGTACATCTACCTTTTCTTTCACAGCCTTCAATCCTTCGATATCTACAGGTTCACCTGTTCTAGGTCCGGAAACTATGATAGTATCTGATGATCCTCTCTTAACAGCATCCTCCGCAGCCGTTTCGATTTTATCAGGGTAGACTGTTTTTCCGTGTTTTACGTGTATGTCTGCGAATATAGATGTTCGGATACTATTCATATCTTTAAAACTCTGTATCTGTGCGGCTTCGCCTTCGATGATACCCTGGTCGGTCAGCGTGACTCCGGTGTACACGTTCACCCTGATAAAAGAAAGGTCCAATTCATCAGATATCCTCAGAGCCGATCTCCAATCATTCCTCAATACGTTCACACCGATAGGAAGGGTGGTCTCATCTCCGATCTCTTCGCAAATATCTGTGAAGGCAGAGCGGGTCTTATCAGATATCGTCTTCCGATAGGGCTTATCCCCATAATTTTCAACTATTAATGCATCTACACCACCCTCTTCAAGTGAACGGACATCTTCCAGCGCACTTCCTACCACTTGTGACATATCCTTGTGATTAGGGGATCCAGGAAGAGGGAGTAGATGTACCATACCTATGACCGTATTATCTTCTATCTCCATCATTTACTCTAACATAACACTCTTTAATAATTTTGATGGCAAATTTTATAAAACATAAATCATCCGTACACGCCATGTACGACTACCTAAGCTCTAAGATAGTTTGGATCATAGCGGTATTGGTTATGACGAGCAGTATATTGGGAATATTCGTTTGGCAGAGGGAGAGTTCAGAAGAGGTTGAACTGGAAGTTAGGGCTAGGGGTATAAAAGATATCATCAACGAGTTCTGCACTACCAACGGGGAAGTCAAAGCTGAATTCTCGTTCAACAGTAACGCTGATTCGGATTTTGATCTAGAACCCACCATCAACGATAAAACGTATCGACTCAATTTCACAGCAAGGGGACTATATATAAATCAAGATCAAAAGCAAGCTTGGAATCGATTCACAAAAGAGGTTTATCTATACAATCCCTACTTTTTAGGCAGATCAGAGTCTAAAGGTGTTTTAGATACGATCAACAGCGAAGTTGAATATCTAAATATCCCCAGTCATCAGGATTTCTTCGTAGAAACTAAAGAATTCAACCAGAGATATCATGTTTTCATCTACCACGAAAGTCCAGAAAAGGTAGAAAATGAAACTGAGAGGATAAGGAATATCATGCAGGATGTCTACGACTGGTCCTTTGATAACCCTGAAAATAAACAGAATATTACTCTTAGAGAAGATACAGTGTTCAAAAATGAGTACTATTTCGTTAGAGAAAGATCGATAAAACCAGTCATTACCGAAAACATCTTTCTCTGGGAAGCCGAAACAAATACCACCACTTGGGATGAGTTGGAAGATTTGTCAGCTGAAAACGATGAGATCTTTATGAATGAAGGGGAAAACATAACAATAGAAACTACGGTGATGGAAATCGACGAGAGTCATTCCGTACTCAACTTTCTTTACAGATCTTGATTCCTTGATTCCTTGATTCCTTGATTCCTTGATTCCTTGATTCCTTGATTCCTTGATTCCTTGATTCCTTGATGCGTCACCATTGTTTCAAACTACCCGACACTAGGTCTAATTCTCCATCAACTTCTAGACCGATATCTATCGCCCAATCACCTAAATCCCTTCCTACAAGGGTTGCTAGGGCGGGTACATTGGCAGAAAAACTTACCATAACTGTATCCTCTATACCCGTTTCAAGAGAGAGTTCCGTATTTTCAAGTATAGATGAGGGTAAAGCATCTGGTGAACATGTTGGTTTCTTATTTATTATACCTTGGATCAGGTGTCTTACTCGATTACCTATCCATTGTACAAAGTCGATTATGCCCTCACCTGAAGTCAAACCGAAGGATAATATAACATCCACTTGGTTTATTTTACAGGAGAAAAATACCTCTATAGCATTCACTACCTCCTTTAAATACCTGAATAATTCTTCTAAAAATAATTCAGAGAATGTTCTTACAAAATCCACTACAAAATCAAGATTTATAGAAGAATCACGCATTTTTTCTACGGTTTCCCAGAAAGCAGTCTTGAGGGAACCCTGCAGTAAAGTAGAAGACATATTTTCCATATCTATATATGATAATTCCAAACCAAAATTAAAACCTGAAACAACTACGGGTCCGATGGGGATAGTAACGGTGCTCAATGGTGTAAACAATTCATCGGTATCATAAACGATCTTGTTGTCTTCTGGTTCATCTTTATCTTCGATATCAGGTATCTCCAAATCTAAAATAGCACCATCTCCCTCCTTACCGAATTCACCCTGAGATTGGAACCAGCTATCATAAACTGCTATACCTTCTTCCTTAGCATACGGATCTATCTGCCACTTGACATCCATACTATCCGATGAGAGACAACCTGCAGATACTACATTGTCCTCTAAAACAAAAAGTTCCAAATCAAGAGTCGTTCCAAAGGCCGAACCACCTATGTCTAGGTTAAGGAACACTGTACTATCATCTTCAGTATTAGGTAATTCTTTTTCTTCACCATCCTCATAAACCTCTAATCCCATATCAATACCGAGCAGAGACAGCACGCTTTCAAACGATTCGAACATATCTCTATTCTCAAGTATCAATTCCGCCAGACTGCTTAAAGTTGTACTCACAAGTTCATCTATCAGTTCACCTAAATACCTGATCAGTGACTCTGCATATTCCTTCAAGCGATTCACTATGTTATCAAAAAGTTCAAGGATCTTGTAAAGTCCATCAAGTATGTAAGAGAGCGGTTTCTTTAGAAGGTCCCAGACTTTATCTAAAAAGTTGAGTATGGTTGATAAGTCAAAATCATCTCGGGTATACTCTACATCATTTAATGCCCAACCTGAACCTACGCTGATAGATAAGTTGAAACCCACTCGATAGGTTTCATTTAAGGAAAAGAAACTCGGTTCTTCATCCTCTATGACATAAGGAGTCTTCTTTTTTACATCTAAAAATATTTCAAAATTTGGGATGTATATTTCCCATTCGGTTTTGAAGGGACGTGACGAGATACTAGTAACATCTGTATAATGATGGCCAGTGGGGTCTGATATTTCAGCGATATCCTCTAAAAAGATATACTCTGGGTCTATATCAACAAGTAATTCCAACTCTTTATCCAACTCTTTACTCGAATTAGTCCTTTGAGGAACGTACTCAAAATTATCATTCAGTGGTACTCTATATTCTAAATTACTCATGTCTGCACTGTAGATCATATCGGCCGTCGTTTCTCTCAAAAATGATTCGGTGATATCAAAAAGACTTTGACCATGAGGACCTCCACCTATGAAAGACCACAACTTTCGTTGAAAAAGATTGCCTTCGATGTACTCGCCATTATCACTTATCTTGAATTCTATATTCACTTCTTCCTCTAATTTATTCCCGTTGTTATCAGATACACTTTCAAGGGTAAACTCGATTTGTCTACCTGCATCGAATCCACCATGATATAATGTCACTACGGTGCCGTCTTCATTCCATGCTTCCTTCTTAAAACCGGGATTTGGGTTAGAATAGTATGTTAGACTCTCAGGATCGATTTCCTTATCAAATTGGATCACGATAGGTGAATTAGAAAGATAATGTTCATTGCCATCATCTGGTGAAGTCTGTAGAACTCTAGGACCAATGGGGTCTGCGGTCCTAAATGTGAATGGATTCGTAATGGATTGGCCTGTCGGTACTGCAAGGGGAAGCCCGTCCTGGCATTCTGCATCCACGAATACAGTATAATCATAGAAAGGTAAAAACCCAGTATGGTTTATCGATACCGACCTTTCGTCTCCACTCCACTCGTAACTGAAATTATCAAGAGCAGGGTTGATTATCAATTCGAATGAAGATGTATTGATGGGTTTGTCGAACTGGAGTTCTATTTCATCGTCCAAACCGATCTCTCTTGCCCCCTCTTTAGGCTTTGTGGATACCAACATTGGTTGATCAAAATATTCGGTTGTAAATGTGAGGGTAAGAGAATCTTGACCATCTTTCCTGAACGAAGAGTTATCATATTTAGATGTTATTTTCTTAAGGTCAAGGGTCAGCTCGATCTCCGTACCGGGTGGAAATTCTTCATGGTCCAATCTTAACTGTTCATGTCCATTTTCCCAACTATATAACCAGTTCCAATCCTCTTCAATCAGTCCGTCGGTATCGTCGATTTTGCCCCCTTCACTCAAAACTAAAACTATAGAACGTTGAACATTTATGCTTTCCGTATCTTCTGGTTGGATCTCAGTGATCTCAGCTCGTTCAAGCGTAAGCCATTCGATGTAAACTGGCTCTAATAAGGATGAACCCGTATCATTATCGGCATCTTCTATATGGGCGATCGTAAGATTGTAATCTGTATCTCTATCATAAGGAGTAATTGGGGTCAAGGTAAGAGTTGTATTTTCCTCTATCCAACTCTCTTCAAATTCTGTAGAGGGTGTGATAGAATATTCTAAGGAAGATGGGATCACCTCTTCAGAGAATGTTATCTCTATCTCTGTATAGGTATCCCATCTATCCTCAGTATCCGGCTTTACTTCCGTAATCCTCGGGGCGTTATCTACCAATATGTCTCTTTTTTGGGTATCTACACCTCCTTTATCATCCTCTACCGTTAAGTTCACAGTGTAAGTCCCAGGCTCAGTATAGGTATGCTTCACCTCTTCACCCTGAGAACTATTACCGTCATCAAAATCCCAATTTACTTCAGTTATAGAGCCGTCCTCATCCCAACTCGAATCCTTGAAGGTTATTTCCTCATATTCCGCTGCAGGTTCTGGAGAGATATTCTCTATTTCTGCTTTAGGTGGTATGTTGATGAACAAGGTTTCGGTATCATGACGTATAGTACCATCTTCAAATACAATCCCCAACGTTATCTCGTGCTCACCAGGGCTCATAAATAGTGCAGAGCGGTTGAACATGATCTTATTGGACAGATGTTCATCCTGATCAGATCTCCATTCTACTTCCGTGTAATTCAGACTGGTATTCCCATGGAAGAAAACTGTATCCTGGCCTTTAGTTGCTGGGTCCGGTGAGATCTCCTCGATCAAGGAAAAAGAGTTGCTGCTTCTTGTATGGTAAGATCGGGATTTGTTTTCAAAACTGGTATTGTACTGGTAATGATCAAGAGCCTGGATTATCAGACCATCCTTCTCACTTATATTATCATCTGAATCAGAGATATGTATTTCACGTTCTTTCACTTCTTCATATATGTCCTCTATGGGTTCATCAAGATCCTCATATAATGCATTGATTTTATGATCGCCTAGTACATTACCATCCTGTATTATACCCGATGCTTCTTCTTTATTTATATCGCGATCCTCACTCATACTAAAATCAGACTTTCCATTCACATCATCAATGTATATCTCACTATCTTCATCTAAGATTTTAAGGTTTGTACTATCTGGATCGGTCATACTTACGGCGGTTCTGAATGAAGCAGTATCTTTCAGAGATGAACTCTTTACAAGGTCATCATAATTCTCATTTAAGAACTCGATAAGATCCTCTACCTTTGGATCGCCATCGTGATGTAATTCGCTTTTTAAAATCGCCGCAATTTTATCAGGATTTCGACGGAAATGATCAACTACCTCATGTATAGCGATATCTACATTTTCTTGAATACGTTTCATGAAAGAAGTCCGGTCGCTGGGGTCAACTTGGATATTATTATACTCCCGTATTATCTCCTGTACCGCAGTATTTTCTCCTAACTTCTCGATGAATTCCTCTATAACCCTTTCAACCGCATCCTCTATATCATCTGGATCCTGATCAACAGACCCTTTAAAAGTATCGTCATAAAACTCCTGCCAGAGACCATCGTTTCCTTCTAGGATATCTACTGACTGAAATACCACGGGTCCGCCCTCCACTTTGAAATCTACTGAACTCTCTTTAAAATCATTAGCTACTTTTCTTTCCTCCGCCCCACACCTAGACCATATCGGATTACCATTATCGTCTTCGCCGACTTCGATCTCTTCATCACAAGTCTGATACTGCTTTCTATGGTCTCCCCCATGACCGCAACTGTATTCATACCATTCAAAATCATCCCCTTCCAACCGACTCAAATATTTGAAGGTATCATCGAATTCATAATCCTCAGGAAGATCTGGATAACCGATGATCCGCTCCCCATCGAACTCGTCGTAACTATTGTAGTAACTTAAAAAGAGGTTCGTATCCATCAATCCTGAAGATATGAATATACCCCTGACCCAGTTCTTTACAACTTCTACTTCCTCGGGATTTATCTCGTCCTCATCATCACCAGATATAAGATCTGTGATAGATTCGAAGATCTCCTTCGCCTCATTTAGGCCCTTAAGTAATAAACTCGCACCTCCAAAAACGTCTAGGTTTTCTAGGTGTATCAATATGAACTGATCTACCAAGGCATTCATCGCTTGACTTACTATCTTTGAGATATCGAGTTCCAATGATTCATTTTCCTCCAAAACATCATCATCATAAGAGTAACCGTGATATAGACTGATTATGTCCCCTGGATCTATCCGCTCTTTATCGAGATATGTATCAAGTATATTCTCCATATCACCTTTGTTGAAAACCGTAACATTATCTAGTATCGAATCTAGTTGATCCTGATCGTATGAACGGTACTCATAAGCTATCTCAAACAATAGGGCAAGATTTATCGCTACTTCTACGTCCTTTTCAGTTATTATCTTATCCGATGTTTCATATTCATCTTCACTCTCCCATGGCAATGGTCTCATCCCATACCCAGAAAGTGTCCTATATTGTGAAAGAGTAGTCAATATGTACTCGGTTATCCTTGCTACATGGCTTTTATCTCCCCTCAGTGATGTGCCAAAGGAGTCCATCTTATTTTTTAAAAAAGGATAGGGTACATCAATAGTTAGTCGAATATCTCTACCCTTATCTAAAGATAATCCGTCTTTAACAGCTGTAAGGTTTATCTTGCCTACAACCTCATAACAAAATGTTGTATTCCTCCTTTCCATTTCTCCAGGACCATCATTGTCTATATTTTCTCCTGCTTCTCCTGATGCCCCTTCTTCTCCTGATTCTGGAGTGACCATGTTCATGGAAACGGTTTTTGGTCTGATAGTCAAATCGTAATCATTTACTTTCACCTCAGTACCATCTCTATTCCAGGAACCAGTGGTTTTACTTTGTTTAATATATTCATCTATCCTATTCTCAAAGTTTTCAGATACGTTGCCCTCGTACTCTGTACCAGCTTCGAAAGCACTCCTAACACCGATATATTTTATTTTATTCTCGATCGAGTCAAGGGTTTTCTCTGAATCCTCTTCAAGATTCGAAACTTTATCGTTCCTTAATTCATTGTCATAATTTATCCTATCAATGCGGGAGATATATGCTGCAGCAAAGATGGACAAAAGTATTATCAATACACCTAATAAAGCGAACGAAACTACACCTAAATCCTCTCTATCGTCTATCAATTTCATCGTTGACTGGTGACCTGAGATAAAGGTTATATAAACTATTTTCGAAGGAAAAATTTAATTCATATTAAAATAGTATAATATGTGTGATGAAAACCCCTATCTGAGTCAGTCTTTAACTGACGATGATGAAGATATTGAGTGCTGAAAATAAAAAGACTTAAGAATCTGTGACTAAGGTTCCACTGTCTCGTAACCTTCAACTGAGTAAGGTTGTAACACGAGTAAAGAGAAACCCATCCATACAACTAACAATATCGATAAAAAGATATTATCAGGCCTGTAAAGATGGTTCACCAATATCAAACTAATTGGAAGTATAACCGAAATCACAAGATATAGGAATACTTTTTCCGAGGGTCTGTCGCGACTCATCGTGCCTCTTAAAGATGGGTTCGATAAAAACTTTTTGGGATTATAGAGGGAGGAAGTACAAAGAATACGGTCCAAATAGAATATGTCAAAATAAGATATTATATGTATAAATTCAATACTAGAACCGTGTTAACATATCCGTCGATTTTATTTTAGTAAATTACAAAAAATATAATAAGGGATTTAGGACATTAATTGAACTCATAGAAGATATATTGGTTGAGGAGATAGATATGAAAGAAAAGAAAGTTAGAGGGGTGGTAATGGAAGCATACTTCAATTCCATAAAAAGACAATTCGGAGAAAAAGGCGTTAGAAAATGTGCAGAGTATGCCGGTATTAGCCCAGATGACATTAAATCAAAGATGTGGTATCCCGCCGAATATCACGCTAAAATACACACGTGGATAGGCGAGAATAAAGGAGCAGAATATGTAACGACGGCAGGCAAATACGGTATAAAAAACATGGGTTTTTTATCTTATCTAGCTAGATTTATATCTATCAAAACATTACTGAAAAAAGCTCCTAAGAGTCACCGAGATGCCTATAACTTTGGATCGATGAGTATAGTAAAGGATGAAGAAAAAAAGGAGGCACTGGTTAAACTCAAAGGCGTGATCATCGATGAATACAGTTGCCATGGCTGGAAGGGAGTATTTGTTGGCGGGTTAGAAGCTACCAAAACTAAGGGTAAAGTCAAGATAATAGATCACCCCGAAAAAGGAGAGGACGACTGTTTTTTAAAAATCCAATGGGGTTAATAATAGTCGGATATCAGGTAAAATCTCTTTTCAACTGTTTTCAAACGAGAAGTCAGAAAATAATCTAATATTTTACTTGTGTCTTCAGTAATCCTTAAATAGTTAGTTCTACAATGTTTATAATCCGTACAAGTAAAGCGATTCCCAACGTGTAAAAGCAAGTTTGAATCAATCCAAAAGCATATATAACACTTGCTTTGTGTGATGGGATTGCAATTTGATGGGGATTCGAGAAACCCGGATTCAAATCCGAGATCTCTTGAATCCGACAGACGTTCAACATGGTGTAATTTGTTCACCTGCCGATTCAGGAAAATAACCTATATTTGGATTCAATAAATAGGGTTAATGTGTAAGTAAGCTAATCCATACTCCCAAATTCCGGTTGATCCTGCCGGCGGTCACTGCTATTGGAATCCGATTAAGACATGCGAGTTGAGGGTGGTTCGCCCGCCCAGCGCACGGCTCAGTAACACGTGGACAATCTACCCTTGGATTAGAGATAACCTCGGGAAACTGAGGATAATATCTAATAGGTCTTGGAAGCTGGAATGCTCCAAGACTCAAAGTGTTTAGCGTCCAAGGATGAGTCTGCGGCCTATCAGGTAGTAGTGGGTGTAAAAGACCCACTAGCCAATGACGGGTACGGGCCTTGAGAGAGGGAGCCCGGAGATGGGATCTGAGACACGATCCCAGACCCTACGGGGTGCAGCAGTTGCGAAACCTTCACACTGTGGGAAACCACGATGAGGGGATTCCAAGTGCCAACACAAAGTGTTGGCTTTTCACCTATGTAAAAAGTAGGTGGAATAAGGGCCGGGTAAGACGGGTGCCAGCCGCCGCGGTAACACCCGCGGCCCGAGTGGTGACCAATATTATTGAGCTTAAAGCGTCCGTAGCCGGTCTGGTAAATCTCTGGGTAAATCGAACGGCTCAACCGTTCGAATTCCAGGGAGACTGTCAGACTTGGGGCCGGGAGAGGTCAGAGGTACTCCTGGGGTAGAAGTAAAATTCTGTAATCCTATGAGGACCACCAGTGGCGAAAGCGTCTGACTAGAACGGACCCGACGGTGAGGGACGAAGCCCTGGGGCGCGAACCGGATTAGATACCCGGGTAGTCCAGGGTGTAAACGATGCGGGCTTGGTGTCGGAAGTCTTACGCGGGCATCCGGTGCCGTAGATAAATTGTTAAGCCCGCCGCTTGGGGAGTACGGTCGCAAGACTGAAACTTAAAGGAATTGGCGGGGGAGCACCGCAACCGGAGGAGCGTGCGGTTCAATTGGATTCAACGCCGGAAAACTCACCGGAGGCGACGGACACATGTGGGTCAAGTTGATGCCTTTACCTGAATGTCCGAGAGGTGGTGCATGGCCGTCATCAGTTCGTACCGTAAGGCGTTCTGTTAAGTCAGATAACGAACGAGACCCTCGCCCCTAGTTGCTATCTATTCCGCTAGGAATGGAGCACACTAGGGGGACCGCTGGCGCTAAGTCAGAGGAAGGTGAGGTCTACGGTAGGTCAGTATGCCCC
>JAWOGF010000028.1:0-14123 GCA_046497075.1 Candidatus Saliniplasma sp. | reverse complement strand
ATGTTATATGTTAAAAACGTCCGCCCCTATTTCCAATAATCATACTTATGAATGATTCTTTTCGTCCTCTTAAAATATGATTAGAGAATACCCTAGATTCGTCCTTATCTAATTTTTCTATATCCTCTGGAACATCTTTCACCAAAGGACCGAGGCTGTCTTTATTTTCTACATAAAAAACATAAGGTTCTGCGTCGAATTGCTCACCAAGTTCGATCTCCTTCCAAACCAGATATAGAAGTTTATTCGAGACCGCCATCCCAACTATTTTATCTGCCATCTTGATTTTTTTAACTGGATTTATTTTAAAACCGAACTTAGAGGGATTTATCACTTCAATGGAGTCATAGTCACCTCTAAATGCTTCTTTGATAATTTCTATGCCTCTTGATTCTGTCTTAGTACTGTATGTAAACGTTGGATGGCTGAAATATATCTTCATTGTGAATACACCTGAATACGAACACATATATTATTCTTTTTTACCCCAATCAACACCCATAAATTTTGGTTCCGATGATGATCCTTGTGATTCTAACTTCTCTTCTTCTTTTAATTTCTTCTGTTCCTCTTCTATCTTTCTTTCAAGTTTCATCTGATATTTACCCTGATATACAAATATCAAGCTTATTATAGTCAAGATGAAGGCAGGGATAGACAAAA
This sequence comes from Candidatus Saliniplasma sp., assembly GCA_046497075.1. GTDB lineage: Archaea > Thermoplasmatota > Thermoplasmata > Halarchaeoplasmatales > Halarchaeoplasmataceae > Saliniplasma. Next base: position 13,460 of record JAWOGF010000028.1, on the reverse strand, counting down.
GACCATAAGGTTGTGCTTTATAATTTATCGTTTGGGTGAAAGTTAAATTCCCTCTTTTACTATCAAAATCAGATACTATATAATTGGCACCATCATCAATCTCTATCGTTTTATTCTCATCATGATCCACTTCGATCGTCTCATTTTCGTTCTCATATCGAATCACCACCATTACTCCCCCTGTATCTTCCTCATTTACCGGATGGAAGTTCATCTCTATAGATGAGTTTATTGACTGATACCTACTCTCTATGAATTCAAGATCGCCATCACCTTCTAATACCTTTTCTTCACTTTCAAATGACCGAGGCTCTACATTTATTGAGGCAAAAGCAAGCAGTAGGGCAATTATTAACAAACTCAACCCTGTCAATAACATTCTCCTTTTTACTATCTTATTTTTGATTTTATCGATGTTCATATAATGACACTTTTTTGGATTATTTTGATATTCTTTATAATCGTTTTTATAGTTTTTGTAGAACCTTATAATTATTCTCGACCTTATAAAATAGTAATTCAAACACCAGATGAGAAAACTACATATAAATCATAGTGCAACTGTTATATATTCTAACAAATATATTAGCTCCACAACTAGACATTGACGTTTCGTAGTATAAAAAGTCAAACCATTGACTATAATGTAAAAAAAGAAAAAATAGGGTATTAAATGTGTTGTCGTGTTTTATTTGATAAACTTCTCTTTCTCGTATTCTATTTGTCCCGCAAAGTGACATTTTGCACTATGGCCATCTTCATTGGGTGACTTCTCTGGTGGTTGCTTGTTCTTACAGACCTTTTTAGCGTATGGACATCTTGGATGGAATCTACACCCTTTTGGAATACTTGTTCCTGAAGGAACTTCACCTTTGATCGGGATCTCCTTGATCCGACCAACTCTTTCGGGTTTTGGTTCCGGCACAGCTGTGACCAAAGCTTGTGTGTATGGGTGTAATGGTGTATCTAACACTTCACTAACTTCCCCTTTTTCGACAAGATCCCCTAGATACATAACACCTATCTCATCAGAGAAGAACCTAGTTGTACTGATATCATGTGTTATGTATAAGTACGTTAAATCCTCTTCATCGATAAGGTCTTTCATAAGGTTAAGGATCTCTGCTCTTACCGAAACATCAAGCATCGAAACCGGTTCATCTGCTACGATAAAATCAGGTTTCAATATCAGTGCTCTAGCTATAGCTACCCTCTGTTTCTGTCCTCCTGAAATCATATGGGGATATCTATCTATGAATTCCTCTGGAGGAACTAGTCTGACCTCTTCTAGAGCTCTTTTTACAAGCTCTCGTCTTTCTTCCATGCTTCCTCCAATATTATGTATCAACATCGGTTCTTGTATTATGTCAAAAACTTTGAACCTAGGATCCAATGAAGAGAAAGGATCCTGGTATATCATTTGGGTCACTCTCCTGTATGCTTTAATCTTAGCTGTGTCATTGATCTCTGTGATGTCTTTACCTTCCATTATAAGTCTACCGTCGGTAATACTATAAAGTTTCATTATCAGTTTACCAACTGTAGTCTTTCCACAACCCGATTCTCCTACAAGAGCAAAAGACTTCTTTCGGTGTATATCAAAATCGATCCCATCAACAGCTTTTACTATCATTTTAGGCTTTCGAAGAATCGTGTTTATGAATGATTGTGTTATTTCAAAATGCTTAGTCAAATTTCTTGCTTTAAGTATAGTTCTTGCCATATTTAGTCCTCCGGATATAAATGACATTTAACTCGAACTCCATCTACCATCCTCTCCTTTGGCTCTTCCTCTTTACATTTATCAAAGGCTTTATGACATCTTGGATGGAATCTACAACCAGAGGGGGGTCTTATCAAATCAGGGGGGGCCCCAGGTATGTATTCCAGTCTATCAATATCTTTATGTAGGGTAGGTATTGCCGCTATAAGCTTTTCCGTATACGGGTGCTTCGGATCATGGTAGATATCGATGGCATCGCCTATCTCTACGATCCATCCAGCATACATTATTGCAAGTTTGTCAGAAACCTCTGCTAGGATGCTCAAATCATGGGTTATAAAGATGGTAGAATTATCTAACTCCTTTTTCAACCTTTTCAAATCGTTCATTATCCGTGCCTCTACAACCACATCTAAAGCAGTTGTTGGTTCATCTAGTATCACTACGTCCGGTTCCATCAATAAGGCGGTAGCTATTATTACTCTCTGTTTCTGACCACCACTCAACTCGTGCGGATATCTATCAAAAAGTTCTGCGTCAAGGTCAACCAGATCTAGATATTCAAGACAAATGTTTTTAGCTTCTTTACCATCAATACCTTGGTGATATTTCAACGGTTCCCTCATCTGCTGACCTACAGTATAAACAGGGGTAAGTATGTCCATAGCCCCCTGAAAGACCATTGAAATTTTATTCCACCTGATCTTCTTCCTCGCCTGTTTTTCGGTTAACTTTGTAACCTCTATACCATCTAGGTCTATACTTCCATTTACTATTTCACCAGGGGGCTGGACTAGTTTCAACAGTGAGAAAGCTAAGGTGCTTTTACCACACCCGCTTTCTCCTGCAATTCCTAAAGATTCTCCTCTTCTTAATACAAAATTTGCCTTGTCCAGACCTTGCACATCTCCTTTACTCGTCAAATAATGCGTTGATAGATCCTTGACTTCTAAGACTGTCTTTTTACTCATTTAAATTACCTCTGTTTCATCTTAGGATTTACAATTCGCTCTATAGCCATTCCAGATGCGATGAAACCAAAACCAAGTAAGGTTATACCTACTCCGGGTAGTAGAACCCACCACCAAAGACCTCTGATTGTGGCCCCTTGATTGTTAGCATCACTTAGTAATTTACCCCATGTAACTAGGTTTGGGTCTCCAAGACCAAGAACACTGAGACTCGCTTCTGTGATAACTACGATAGGAACCAATAGGGCACCTTCAGCCATAGAATATGGTAATATCTGAGGTATCATATGCGTAGTGATGATCCTACCAGAACCCGCCCCTAAAGATTGGGCGGCTTCCACATAACTAGCCTGTCTTATCTGGAGACCTCGTGCTCTAATTGTCTTGGCTATCCCTCGCCAGTATAATATAGACATCAAAAATATCAGTACCCAGAAGGACTGCTTCCAGATAAACATCATTATAATCAATATCGGGAAGATAGGTATTCCAATAACGATTTCATTTATCCTTTGCATTAATTCATCTTTCCATCCACCTAGATAAGCACTGGTCATACCAAATAATGTACCAACTGAGATTGTAGTTAAACCGACTACAGCACCGAGTATGAGAGCATATCTTGCACCCCAGACCCAAGCTCTACCGATATCTCGTCCCCGATTATCCGTCCCCATAGCACCGTACATGGATCCTAAGATGATGAATCTGCCAGAGTCCTCTCCAAAACTGAAATCTATATCTTCACTTACAAATGAAACTTTTATCGTATATTCCCCATTCAATGGATTTGGTTTAGGTGAAAGTAAATCTGAATCTGCTTTACCGAACAGAGTACGTGCATAATTTACTCTTTCACGTGGGACATTTGGAACAAGATATACTTCTAATTCGCCATCACCTTCTTCTATCCTGTATTGATCAGTCCCGACTGTGAAGAACCAGTCACCATCATCCTCAGACATCTCTAGGTAAGGATATACCTCTATACGGTCTTCAGTTACTTTGAGTTCGTATTCTTCCTCATCGTCGTCTAGAACCACCCATTCGTCTTCACCAGTTTGCTCGAGATTCCCCGTAGGTTCGAGTAACTCAATAGAAACATCAGTTATTTGAATTTTATACTTTTGTTCATCTATCTCAAATTCCTCAATCGTATCGTTCCATTCCATATCTGTTATCCAGAAAACCTCCTCTTCACCGTCTTGACCATAAAGTTCTTCAGAGGTTTCTTCATAGAAAGTGGCATTATCACTGAGTTCAATACCTTCACTACTCAAACCATCTCTAAATTCATCGGGGACTTGTTCACCACTTACTAGATACTCTTCATATGCTAAAGCATCCATTTCAGCTGCCGTGTCGTAAAACTCGATCTCCTCATCTAAAAATGCATTCATCATCTCATCTGTGAAACTTCCTTCAACTAGATGTTCTTCATATTCAGTACGATCTAGATCAAATAACATCTGTTCGATCTCTATACCTTCTTCTGAAAATCTATCTACCAAATCATCAGAAGGAGCTTCACCATCTTCAAAGGAATCCTCATATTCACTATCCATATCAAATATTTTTTCTCCGGCGACATCTAATCCATCTGCCCAGTTGTATATTGTTTCTCTGTTCCTTCCTATCAGAGAAGCTCTTCGATCGATTTCACCTGATTCTTGGTCTACAGTTTCGTCTATTAACCTAAGTTCCTCGCCATCAGGTCTGATAAAATCTACCAGCAATGAATGAGCGTCAGATTCGTTATCAAAAGTCGCGTCTAAATAAAGGGCTAGATTCGTTGGAGGTTCATCATATTTGTAATCATAGGTATAGTTAAATGTATAGTCTTCGTAACCACCACCTGCCGGCTCTGTTTTATCTACATCCGGTTCGATTTTCTTTTCTTGTGGACTTAGATCATCGGATGTAAAATAGTCCCACCATGTTGGAGGTACACCCTTAGGTACATCTCTCCATCGATCGGTGTCACCATATCTTTCATTCGTATTAGGAGCTAAGAATGGGGCGAATATTCCTACCATTAAAAGAAAAACTATAATGCCCAAACCAACAATTCCTATTCGTTGTCCTCTAAATTCGTTCAATACTTCCTTTGACTTCTCTTTGATATCTTCCCATCTAATAGCCATAATTATACACCTCTATTTTACACCGAGCTTTCCGCTCCTACTTCGACCCTTGGGTCAAGTAATCCATAGACCATATCCGCTATAACATAACCAAATACGTACATAAAAGTGGTTATAAATGTCAACCCAAGTACAACTGGTACATCTTTTTCTTCGAAAACAGCCTGGTAATACAATCTACCCATACCTGGCCAACCAAATATGATCTCAGTGATCATTGCTCCGCCGATTGACATCAAGAAAGTCAATATAGCCGTTGTGATTATCGGAGGTGCAGCAGTTTTTAATGTATGACCATAGATCACCTTCCTTTCAGGTACACCCTTAGCCCTCGCTGCCATTATATAATCATCTTGTAATACATCAGTTACAATATTTCGTGTAGCCCAAGCTCTAGCACCGAACAGATTGAACACTATTACTGAAGTAGGTAAGACCATTCTGTATAGTACGCCTTTATAATATTCCCAACCACTCGTCCGAGGGAATGGATATGCAGTCGAAGGGAACCATCGTAGTTCGTAAGCAAATATCAAGATAGCAAGCATCCCCAACCACCACATAGGCATGCTAGAAGCTGTCATACCGAATAATGAAAGTAATTTATCCAATTTAGATCCTGCAACCTGCGCTGCTTTTAGACCCACTATCAAACCAAGCGCGATATAAATCGTAGCTGCCGTAGTGAATAAAAGAATTGTCCTTGGTAATACAGCCATGATAATATCAAGAACGTCTTGACTACTACTGTCTGAAGCAGTCATACCATGAGATTCTTCAAAATTTAATATAAAAGTATTAAACGTTCTGTTTACAATCCGTTCAGACAACGGTTGGTCTAAACCATACTGAGATCTTAATGCATCTTCTCTATTTTCTCTCCAATTTGCATATGCAGTTTCGTTAAGATTCCGGATTTTAGGGTTTTGACTTTCTCCCCTAATTTGTTCATTAATTTGTTGTTCCAGTTGTTGGTCTGCAAGCGAACTAAAACTAGCAGATATTATGAATATAACTATAAAAAGAACTACAAGTGCATTCAATAACCGAACACCAAAGTACTTCAATGATGCTGCCATAATTATCAGTCTACAATACCTTAATTTTGGTTATAAATCTTTCGGTCAAGGTGTTGTTGTATGTTATTCTGTAATCATTTCGTTTCACTTATTTCCATCCCATTTTCTATCATGTCAAAGCATAGATGACTGGAGTAATTTCTTGGTAATTCTGTTGCACACCCACTGCCTTAAGAGTATTTACACATATCCAAGAATTATTGGATGTCAGAACATCATTTCAACTCATCCTCATTATCGTACTGACCAACGGCATTTTTCTAAAATTGACGTACTTGAATTCAGAGATAATCCTGGTTAAGTTCATATGAGGTTCGAACAATAATAATATTCGTTATATGATCTTACCGATAAATATCTTATTCTTATGTATATAATAATTCCTAATGTCGATAGAAAGTTCAAGGAATCATAGTTTAGTAACATATAACATAATAATGAATAATAAAACCAGCTTAAGTCTAGCTAAATATTAATATGGGTCAAATATGTAAGATATTTATACAAAGCTTGATCAAACAAATCATCTGATGTTGGAAATTTGGTTCCTATACATATTAGAATAATAATTATACCGTTTCACAAAAAAAACCACGAGATATATGTAGTAAATAGTAGTAATCACCTATAACTCACCTTTGAAATTTTGTTAATTCATTCTCAATTACTTTAAACAAAATATAATATCAAATTTTGTAATCACTATGTGAAATATAGAAATAAAAACGTTAACATTCAAAGGAAATAAAAATAAAAACAAAATAAAGGAAAGGGTTTTTTTAGGTATGTTTTTACTCGTAGTTTTTCTTCTTGTGGTATAGTAGTACCGCTGCAACTGCGCTGATAGCTAATACAGCTAGCGTGAATCCAGGTGTTTCATCTTCCTCAACTTCGACTTCTTCAGAGCTATCACCGAGTTCTATAGTGTATGTTCCTTCTTCGTCGAATTCGTAAGTCTCATCGACTTCTGCAGTTTCGCCTGCTCCAAGTCTCCAACTTTTAACTTCTTCACCGTCAGCGTATAGCGTGATATCTCCTTCAGCGTCTCCTTGGTTCTCTAGGTCTGCTGTGATCGTAACTTCAAGTCCATCGTCCTCTACCTCGAAGTTCGTTACAACTATGTCGGCTTCTGGTTCTTCTTCTGGTTCAACTCTTACAGATGTCCTTCTATGGGCTACATATACATGGTAATCTGAAGGATCGTCGAATGTATAAGTCTCGTCAACGGAAACTGTTTCGTCAGCATCAACGGTTAATGTGTTTATGACTTCACCTGCTGCAGTCACATCGAAATCCGCGCTTTCATTACGTGGATTGTAAACTTCAGCGGTTATAGACACATCGAGTGGTGCAACACCTGAATCGGGATCAACAGTCATATCAGTAACTTCCAAAGGTGTTTCTTCCGGTTCTGTAACCTGTACAGTAGCTTTTTGTTCTCCGATCGCAACCTCATATTCACCTGACTCTTCCAACGGAAAGTCTTCTTGGTAAGACACTGTTTCACCTGCATCTAAAGTTACTGTATCCCAAGTATCTCCGTTAACCTTTATACTAACATCTTGAGATTCACCCAAACCGCTACTAATGGTTGCGGATACAGTGATATCCAAAGGCGCATCTCCTTGAGTTGGAGCAACATCGAAATCCTCCACTGTGTAATCCGTTTCTCCAGGTAACACAAGGAGTGATTTTTCTACAATCGCAGGGGATACTGCAGCTGGTATTCTAGCTTCAATCACTATAGTTTGAGACCCGTCTAAGCCTTCTGTAAAGTCGGCTGGGACATCTACTAAGAATCTCCCATCTTCAACAGGTTCGTCTACAGTTGCCTCACGAGTTTCCCCGTCTGCATCTACTTTTACAGTTACTTCGCCATGATCAGCGTCATAAGTACTCTTCGTGGGATATTCTTCCCTTATCTGTGCAAATGCTTCGACTTCGAACTCTTCACCAGCATCTACTCTAGATGGCATGTTCACCTGTCTCAACTCTATATTCTGTACTGCGAGTTTATCTTCCCAGTGGTCGATAGCTAATGGATATCCATCATCTTCGCCCCATCGTTCCATCTCCATTACCATATTGGCTTCATCGATCACTGTGATCTTGAACGGCCCTTGTGAGATGAAGAAATGATTATGTGCATCCCAGAAATCGATAGATCTTTGAACTTCTGTAGCTACATCCGTAGTTCCTAATGGGTCTGGCATCGTTTCCAAGTAGGCTGGCTGCCAATCATTGTCGATCATGTTCTGCATTACTTCTTCGAAGGTCTCACCTTGGTCTGTTCCAATAAAGTGGACCCAGTTATCTGCAGCCTGCTGCCAACTCCATGTTTCTCCCTCTCCGGGTGTTCCTGACCATAGATCGGATTCGGAATCATCTTGGGCATACATTATCCTTGCGGCTTCCCATACCTGCCATGGGTGTATAGCCGTTTGAGAATAATAGTTTGCTACCTTCGATTCAGCTGGGAATGTGTAATCACCATATACTGTATAAGATGTTACTTCACCGTCTTCTTCATTCAGTTCTATACCGTGTACAGTTTCAAAGAAGTCAGAATTAACATCGCCATAAGGACTGTAATAATACTTACCATCCTCATCTTCGATGGAGAGTTCTTTCGAGAAGGCGTACCATGCAAGTATATCTTTGTATTCCATCGGGTTCTCATCGTGGTAAGTTCCTAGATCTCCATCATTGTTCTCATAAAAGTCAAATGTAACTGAAGTAGCGGCTTCGAGTCCATCGCCTACTTGAACCCATTCCTCATTTTCTGTATCATAATCCCACGCATCCGAGGGGACCGGCATGTTCTTATCTAGTACTGTATCATTACCTTCTTCAACCCATTCGTAATCTCTATCATAATCGTATTCCGTTCTGATACCTATAGGCATCCCGTCTGATGGATGGTTATACATCGTGTAATCTCTAGCCATATCCTGCTGCTGCATGGAATATGTATCTCCAGATCCGTCAATTTCGTTCCAGTTATCCATATAAAGCGAACCTGTTGTCGAATACTGAGCGGCTTTGAATTCTCCATTTTCATCTCTGACCTTCAGCGTCCTTGGACTGTAGATACCTGCCCAACCAGTAACGACATCCGTTGCAGCTTCGGCAACTCTAGATTCATCATATGCGAAGACATCTTGTGTTGAAAGTAAGAAAACTCTTACGGCCTCTTTAGTACCGTACTCACATACATCTACCATGTAATCCCAGTACTGTTCCTCATCTTCTGCTCTACCATTCATCAGATCTTTACCTTTCTGTACAATTTCTGGGTCCTGAACATCGCCTATCTGCCAAAAGTCCGCACCGCCTAGTCCGATAGTCCATCCGTACCAACCTAGATACATCTGGTTCATGGCTGCTTCCTGATATATGTTAGCTGTACTTGCCAGCCATCCACCTGTATACATATGGAAAAGCATATCAGAAGCATCGCTACCTAATGCCAAGCCCCATAAGCTTGCACTTTCGCCGTCTTCTCTGGTTACTGTGAAACCCATATCTTCCATCTTGTTTGACCAATCGTGCCCAATACTCAATCTCTCGTCTTCGATCCTATTACAGGATATCAACTCGATCTGTTCACCTGCAAAATGCCATTCAGGGTTGTCACGTGTTCCTTCGTTGGTTACTTCGTCACCGGTCACATCTGCAATACCGTCATGAGCTTCCCAGTACTCCATTCTATCCTGTATCATATTGTATGCTCTATCCCAGTCACCGTCCTCATCGATCTCAAGATCTTCTACCATATCTTGGAAGTACTCCCCATATCCAGGAGCTTCCTGGCCTAGGGCAATGTATCTTTCCGAGCCCCAATTGTCGTACAGATCTTCAAGATATTCAGTCCTGTCTATCATAAAATTATTTGCGAACCGAATCTCCCTATCAGCCATCGGGTTGAACTGCCATTCACCGTCGACTTCGATCACTGGTAATCCACCGAAATGGGATACCTCCTCATCCGGATAGTCATCCGTGGTATCTTTATCGAACGCTGGGTTAAAGATAAAGTTATTGTATGAACCAGTGCTCGTCCAAACAGCTAGATTTGCTTTCCAATCGTCTGATATCCCGTCATAAAGTTCACCTGGTACTGATTGTATAAATACATCAAGGTCACCTACTGCTGTGTCACCAAGTCCTGTTTCTTGAGTCGTCCTAACCTCCAATGTTATGTCCTGGATGTACTGTGCCTCTTCTTGTGCAGAAGTAGAATTCGCTAGCACAGCCACACCACTAATGACAAAAACAGCGGCGATTAGCACGCTCATCATTTTTTTCCATTTCATGATTTATCGTCCTCTACACACAGAGTAAACATTATGTCGTATATAAAAGTTATGTAATTTGAGGGGGGCTTTCCACTATATAATATCCAAAATATGTAATGTCCAGAGTAAATATGGAATATATGAATAATAATTCTAAGCGTCCTGTTTTTTTTAAGATGTATAAAAAGAAGTAATCGATTGGTTAAAATATATGGGAAAAACTTTAAATGTACTTCCATTTGGTCTTTGATAGATAAAATGGAATCTATCATACTCAGCATAATATACCTTATCACCCTCCCTATCATCATAATTTATATCATCTGGAAGATCTCACAAGAGGAAAAATATCTCGATTACATAAAAGATGTTGATTGGACTGATGTTGAAAAAAAGCGTAAAAAGATGTATTCTATATTAAGGGAAACAAACAGGTATGCTTTAATATTTTTAATATCATTACTTCTTATCCTTCCTTTATGGAGTTACTCCTCATCAGTTATCCTGGATAGAAACATGCACAAAGAAAGAATACACGTTCCAGGTGCTGCTTATCCTCCTTTACTCGATCCTGTTTCACAAGAACTAGGACCTACTTACGATGTAGATGGTGCCTTAGAAGAAATGGAGGAGAACCCCAGGGTGTGGCTCCCTGATGAAGTGAACCGGCATCTCGATATGGATGATCTAACGAAAATACCCGGGAGATTAGCCATCTATAGATTCACGGGCGATAGATACCTCATAACCTATACCTATTTAGCCCCTTATCCCATAATAGAAACATATGGGTTCAATACCCGAGAAATAGAAGAGCATTATATATCTAGCTTGAATCGCACAGAATACGAGGGGTATCTTGAGGGAGGTCCAGTGCATGAAGATTTGGTAGGGGCATTAGAAAACGAAGAGGTCGAAATCGATGACAATACAGTACTTTCTGAAGATCCTGAACAGGAAGATAAATGGTGGATCAAAAAAAATGAAAGGAAAGAATACTCAATAGAGATTGAGGGTGACAGACTGGACATCAATGAAGGTGGGTATATTACCCTACAACCACCAGAACATAACACGTTGATATATCCCAACTTCGCTCTTAGACCAAATGATCTGATCTAATAGCTAGATACTTCTTTAGAAAGGGACGTAACGGTATTCTACTGGATGAAACAAGAAAAAATATTTGTATGTAATCCCCTATAAATTTCAACAATCATGAATGGAATCATATGGGATATGATATATTCCATAGTTCCTCCTTTATTCTTTATCATCGTAATACATAAGATACTATTTGAGTACCAATACCTAGATTTTATCAAGGATATGGATTGGACTAAGCCTAAGATGAAAAGTAAAAAAGAAGAATCTATTTCAAGAAATATAAACAAATATTCAGCAATTTTTCTTATATCATTACTTCTGACCTTCCTTTATGGAGCTTCTCTTCTTCAGTTGTATTGACTAGAAATATTCAAACTGAAAAAATATACGGCGGAGGTATATATCCAGGGACCATCGAGTCTGTTCATCATAAAATCGGACCTACCTACGATGTAGATGGTGCCTTAGAAGAGATGGAGGAGAATCCCAGGATGTGGCTCCCAGAAGAGGTGAACCAGTACATAGATATGGAGGATCTTACTAAAATCCCCGGTAGATTAGCTGTTTATAGATTGGTAAATAACAGGTATCTTATCACATACACTTACCTAGCTCCGTATCCCATAGCTGAGACATATGGATTCATAATTGCTGAAACAGAGGAAGGAAATAGTACATTACTGCCCCTGAAACATAGTACGTTAATATATCCTAACACAGTTTCCCAGCCGGATGATCTCATTTGAGAAATACTATCATTCTACAATCCTCTATTCAAACCAACTATTAAATATGATATATTATTAAGATCCATCCGATGGCAGAATACGAGATCATACTTATAGAACCTAAAACCCCGGGCAATATCGGTGCCATAGCTCGATTGATGGTAAATTTTGATGTTCAAAAATTATCTATATTAAATCCACCGGATATCGACGATGAAGCTTTGGCAAGGGCCATGCATGCTAAACATATTCTAAATGACTTCGATGTGATCGATTCCCTATCAGATAAACTAAAAACATTTGACCTGGTTGTCGGAACTACAGGCATAACTAGCGAAAAGGAAAAAGAATTCTTACGGAAGGCAGAGTCACCTGAAGAGTTCGCAGAGAACACGTACGGTTACCCGGGAAGGATAGCCTTGTTGTTCGGGAGAGAAGATAAGGGTCTTTCAAATGAGGAGTTATCATACTGTGATAAATTGATAAACATACCTTCCTCAGACCACTACCCCATACTAAATCTATCCCACGCTGTCGGGATAATCCTTTATGAAATCTTTAAAAAACAGGATGTCAAGATAAAAACCCACGAAATCAGTGGAAAAGAGATCGATGAAAGGGAAAGGGAAAGGTTACTAACGCTTTTTTCTACGATCCTAGAACAGATCAATTATCCGCCTCACAAACGAAGGAAAACAGAAGTGATGTTTAGGAAATTACTGGGCCGAGCTACTACTAGAAGATCAGAGTATCACCGGCTGATGGGGGTCTTTTCTTGGATTAGTAAAAGGTTAAATGGAAAGAAATGAGTTCAACTATCCAAACCCGCTCTTTTAGCCATCAGCTTCTTTAGTTCGTTCCTATCCTTCGCTTCCAAACCGAAATATTCCTGGAACTTAGGGCTTGTTCGTATAGAATATGTCCTGCCGTCCCTCTCCACCAATATCAAGTCCATCTCCTGTAATGTATCTACATGCTCATAAATCTGACTGCCCACCATCTTTTTCAATTCACTCTGTTTGACTGGCTGATAATATGCGATCAGAGCGGCAGTCTTCAAGATCGGTTTAGATATATCCTCATCCATCAGTTTCATACCGTATTGGTTGTAATCTTGGGAGAGTTGCAAAGAGTATTTCCTACCGATTTTATTGATCTTTAATGCTGTTTTCCTGTTTCTATACATCCTTCTCAATTTTTTAACCGCCCCTCTTACTTCCTTCCGGGGTCTACCGATAGATTCTTCAATCTCCGGGATCGTTAACGGTCTTCCAGCAGAGAATAGTACAGCTTCTACTACCTGAACTATATCGTTTCTCTCTACTTCCTCGGTTCCCGTTTCCTCGTCCTCTTCCTCATCCTCTTCCTCGTCCTCTTTCTCGCCCTTTTCCTCATCCTCTTCCTCGTCCT
>JAWOGF010000025.1:0-7348 GCA_046497075.1 Candidatus Saliniplasma sp. | reverse complement strand
TGTTCCGTATCGTTGGTATGCAGAGCTATTGAAGATGCGTAAGAAAGAATCTTAGACATCATCTCATTCATCCTCCATGCTCAGATCTACCTTTTTCAACCTGTTTGAGTTGGTTACGACGTTGATACTGGAGAACGACATGGCTGCCATACCCATTAGAGGATGTAGTAGACCAACGAAAGCGATAGGGATGGCTACAACATTGTAAAAGAAGGCCCAGATCAGGTTCTGCCTGATCTTCCCGAAAGTTGCATGGGAGAGTTTTACACCTTTGACCACAGCTGAAAGATCACCTTTTACCAGGACTATATCACCGCTCTCGATCGCTATGTCTGTCCCGGTCCCTATGGCGATCCCCACATCGGCTTGCTCAAGAGCTGGGGCATCGTTTATTCCGTCTCCCACCATGGCCACCAGCTGACCTTTATCCTGTAATTTTCTAACTTCTTCTACCTTTTCGTCAGGCATCACTTCTGCAAGTACCCTATTTATCCCCACTTGACCGGCTATAGCTCTAGCGGTAGCTTTGTTGTCACCGGTCAACATGACCGGATCGAGTCCTTCTTTTTTGAGGGCCTTTATCGCTCGTTTTGAATCTTCCTTCAGTTGATCCGCTATCCCTATAACACCCAGGGTTTTCCCATCCAATGCCACGAATACAGCGGTCTTTGCTTCTTTTTGCAGTCTTTTGAATTCCTTTAGATAACTAGTTTCTACATCGTATTCTTTCAGAAGATCAGGAGTTCCTACGAGCACTTCTTTCCCGTCTATCATGGCCCTGATCCCCTGACCGGTCACCGACTCGAAGTCCTCCGGTTCTTTCATCGACAGTCCCTTCTCTTTTGCTTTTTTGACGATAGATTCTCCAAGAGGATGCTCGGACCGCTGTTCTGCCGATGCGGCGTAGATCAGGATATCATCTTTTGAATCACCTACTATATCCGTCACACCCGGTTCTCCCTTTGTGATGGTCCCAGTTTTATCAAGAACTATGGTTTTGATATCTTTCATCAACTGGATCGATTCTCCCCTCCTGATCAGGACACCGTTCTCCGCACCTTTTCCGCTGCCGACCATCAATGCCGTTGGAGTGGCCAAACCCAGTGCGCACGGACATGCGATCACCAGTGTTGCGATGGCGGCATAAAGTGCCAAAGAAAGGGCGGTGAGCTCAGGGTTCACCCACGGTAAAAACGGTTCAGCCCAAACGACGATGGAGTGAAATGTTTCAGGGAATACCATCCAAACCAAGAAAGCTGAGAGAGAGATCGTAATGACTGCAGGGACAAAATAAGCCGTGATCCTATCAGCGTAAGCTTGGATCGGCACTCTAGAACCCTGTGCCTCTTCGACCATCCTGATCACTTGTGAAAGGAACGTGTCTTTACCGACTTTGGTCGCCTCTACGGTTATAGAACCTTTTTTGTTGATGGTAGCTCCTATAACTTCATCACCCTCTTTTTTCTTCACCGGCATAGACTCTCCAGTAGCTATCGATTCATCGACGGAACTCTTTCCCTCCAACACTTTACCGTCGGTGGGGATCTTCTCCCCCGGCCGAACTATCATCTTGTCCCCGATCTGTATCTTATCAACGGCTATTTCTTTCTCTTCACCATCTCTAACCACCCTAGCGGTTTTAGCCTCCAGCGTCATCAGTTTCTTTATGGCCTGAGAAGCTCTGCCTTTGGCCTTGTTCTCGATATACCTACCAATAAGATGGAAAGCCATGATCATACCAGCGATCCCACCGTAGTTCAAGATCTCGAACCCGTAACCGTAATAATGTAATATAGCTATCAGACCCGTAGAGTAGGCCGCCATAGAACCCAACAGTATCAATGCATCCATATTGGGCGAGAGTTTCATTAATGAACGGGTTCCTGATATCATTGTCTCCGACCCAACGTAGAAAAGGACCGGTGTAGCTAAAACTACTAGAGTTATATCGTAATACGGCCTCTGAAGGAGAGTATATCCTATATAATTGGAGATGATGATGACCATCATCGGGATGACGAATGCCCATGCGATGTAAGTACGGCGCTTCGCCGTCTCTATCTTTTCAAGATCTTTGTCCACCCTATCCTTCTCTTCGTAATCCTCTTCTAACCACGACTCGGGAACTGAATAACCCGTTTTCTTAACGGCTCTTACAAAATCACTCCTGTGAACTTTACCGGGTATGTAGTGTATCGTTGCTTTCTCGGTTGTAAGGTTAACGTTAGCTGAAATAACTCCATCTAACTTCTCAAGGGCTTTCTGGTTAGCCTGTGAACAGGCCGCACAAGTCATCCCTTCGATGGGCATATCGACCTTTTCACCCTCGTAAACTGAATAACCCGCTTCTTCAACAGCTTTAGATATATCGTTCATCTTGACCTTTGATGCATCGTACTCTATAGAGGCCTGTTCGCTGGCATAGCTCACATTACTCTTATCTACCCCTTCCAATTTATCTAGAGACTTCTCTATAGTCTGGGCGCAGCTGGCACAGTGCATCCCTTCGATGGGAACGTTCTTTTTTTGTTTTTCTTCTTTTGACATTTTCTTAACCTCATAAAGAAAGGGGTTTTAGGCGCGACCCTTACAGGTACTTCTCGGGGTCTTCCTCGAATTGAGCTTTGCATCCAGGGGCACAGAAATAGTACGTTCTTCCCTTGTATTCAGTTTTATACTCTGCTTCTTCTTCATCAACTTTCATATCACATACGGGATCTTTCTCCATTTTTGTCACCTCTACTGTACTATACTATATGTAGTTCATAATTCATTGGACTTTCGGTTTACATATGTAAAGTATAACTCGTTTTCTTTTAACAAACGTAAAATATTAGTTAGAGCATTACTTTTTTATAGATATGGAGTTGAGTGAGAACCAGATCAAAGTCTTGAAAGCCCTTCAGGACGACCCGAGAACGTCCATGAGATCCCTGGCTGAAAAAGCAGATGTGAGTACTCCCACGGCCAGTAACATCGTAGACGAGCTCGAAAAGATGGGTATCGTCAGGGGGTATCGGACAGTTCTAGACACGGGGAAGTTGGGATTGTACACGTTCCATATAACCATGGAAGTCGACGTTCATAGAACTGATGTGATATTTGAGAAGATCGCTGATATGGAGGAAGTCGACGAACTGTTCGAATTGGATGGTAGTGATCTATTTGCGAAAGTGATTGTTTCATCGCTCAATGAACTCGACGATGTAACCAGGAAATTGAAAGGGATCGAGGGAGTTATCAGATTGGACGTATCAAGGGAGACTGACCGTTTGAAAGATTCTTCCACAGTGCCGTTAGAAACGGTTTCCGACCTCGACATTGACTGTTATTACTGTAAGAAAACCATCCGGGGAACTCCCGTTAAACTCGATATTGACGGTAGGAAACATTACCTCTGCTGTGAAACCTGCGCATCGGAGTATAAAGAGAAGTACCAGAAATTGAAAGAGAAAGCGGATTAGTAAAATCAAAAGTTTAATATTAACGGCGTTATATGGGCTCTAAAAGGAGCATCGATATGAGGATGTCTTACAATACCAAGGATATCATGATCATTTCTTTGGTCGTTGCAGTTGTAAATCTGGCTATACCTTACCTTTTTTTGAGAGATCGATCTGATTATTGGATTAATTTTGTTTTCTGGACGCTGCTGACACTGATCGTGATGTTTATCGGATTTTTGTATGTGAAGGACTGGAGTGAGTCTGAATGAGCCCCTACTACCTTTTCTTAGGTCTGGGCATATGGACTTTATTTGGTGTGTTGATAGCTAACTACGCCAAGAGACATCTTGGTATAGGTATGGAAGATTTCTTTTTAGCTAATAGGAAAATCGGTGGTTTCGTATCGGCTATGACCTACAGTGCTACTACGTTCAGTGCCTTCATGATGATAGGATTGGTGGGGTTGGTTTACGAAACAGGGGTAGGTGCCTTCGGTTTTGAGATGACCTATCTGATGTTCACGGTGCTGCTTCTCGGTATATTCGCACCTAGGTTTTGGTCCATAGGGAAGAGATACAATTATCTGACCCCCTCTGAGATGCTTTCGGATAGATATGAAGATGACCGTGTGGGGATGATGTCTACAATGGTCTTTTTGATAATGTTGATACCTTACGCATCGATCCAGATGATGGGCGCCGGTTTTCTGTTTTACGGGCTGACCGGTGGCCAGGTACCGTATATGGTCGGGGTGATAGTCATGGCAGCATTCAGTGGATTCGCTGCATTATGGGCCGGGATGAGATCTGTATCATGGACCGATGCTTTTCAATCAGTGACCATGCTGATATCGGCTCTGATCCTGCTGTTTTACATATTCTACTATATCTTTGAAGGCCCCGTGAGCTTCTTCTCAACTATCAGCAGCCAGAATCCCGAACTCCTGCGGTTCACATGGAGTTTCAAGATGTTCATCGGCCTTTCCCTTCCCTGGGCATTCTTCGCATTGACCAATCCCCAGGTTTCTCAGCGTATGTTCGTTTCCAAAGACGTTAAAAGTTTGAAAAGGATGATCATATTTTTCTCACTCTTCGCTTTCATTTATACGATCATAACTTCGCTCTTTGGGTTCGCCATCGCCAATCACATACCGGGTTTAGCAGTAGCTGATGAAGCGATGCCTACCTTACTGTCCCAGGTCCCGACCGTTTTAGCAGTGATCATATTTGTAGGGATCTTCGCAGCTGCGTCGTCGACCCTCGGATCGGTGATACTGACTTTGAGTTCTATGACCACCCGTGATCTTGCTCAACCTCTAGGTGAGAACCTTTCAGAGAAACAGCAGTTGTTCATAGGGAAGGTCACTATCATAGTTTTGATCATAGTGTGCATACTCTTCGCAAGTTTAAGATTAGAACTGATAGCGGTCCTTTCAGCCATGGCTTCCGGAGGATTATTAGTAACGGCCCCAGCTCTAGTAGGTACATTTTTCTGGAAAAAAGGAACGTCCCAAGGAGCACTCGTGAGTATGCTGGTCGGAGGTCTTGTTACCGGTTCGATGTTCATATTTGACCTCTACCCTCTCGGATGGTGGCCTTCTATCTGGGGTTTCATGGTTACGATCATACTGTATATCGGAGTAAGTCTATTCACATCTCCACCGGAAAGTGCTGAGGAATTCCTAGAAACTGTAGACAAGGAGATGGAGAAACATGGTTTTTAAGAGATAAATATTTATGGTAATAGTTCTTTATATTTCACAAAGAAAGGTCTTTGCAGAATCATTAAAAAGAAGGAAGATTATATCTTTAGTAAGGAAGCCATTTCAACGGGCTTTTTAAAGATCAAAGGGTGTAATGATGGTTGAACAAAATGATGAAGAAAATACTTACGATATATTGCTCGTCGATGATGAGCTAGAGGTCCTAAATGTATTGGAGACAGTCATTGAGAACACGGACAAGTTCGATTGTGATATAGATACAGCTGAAAGCGGGGAAGAGGCTTTGGATATTTTGAAGGAAAAAGACTTCAACCTCGTTCTTGCGGATCATAAGATGCCAGGTATCACAGGAGTAGAGTTGCTTACCAAAGTAAAGGACATGTATCCCAACACTGTCAGGATACTCATAACGGGATATTCTGATGTTGGCATAGCTCGAGATGCTATCAACGAAGCGGAGGTCCATCATTACCTTGAAAAACCCTGGGACAACGAGATGATCGTGAAAACAGTGTATAGGGAACTTACTAGGATGGCTGAAAGAGAATCCGCGGAAGTAACCGAAGTAGAAGACGTAGTTGACGCGATGAAATTCATCAGGGAATTCAGGAACAATCTCAAAAGCATTTCAGACTCGCATCCGGGCATAGTATCGATACCCAAAGAGAGCCAGGGTGGTAGACAGAAAATAATCTTCGAATTCGAGTCCTCATCGGAATTCAATAAATTTTCATTCGAATTGAAGGAAAACCAAGATTTAAAGGAACGGCACAAAGCACGCATCGAGGACGTTCAAGTATTCAATAACAAGTACCTCGTGACAGTATCTTTGAAACCTTGAGGTAGGTTGCATACATTCTCAGATATCATTTCGATTTCAATCCAGATCTTTTCCGAACTTATCTAAATATACGAATCCATCGAAGTTTTTCCTATCCGGTCTTTCCTTTTCCACCTTGACTTGAGAATCAGTCAACTCATCTTTGATCTCTTCACTGTGTTTACCAACTATCACTAGAGTGATCACCTGATATTCATCAGGGATATCTAATGTTTTTTTAGTTTCACATTCATCAAAGCCAGCTATAGGATGTGCTATCAGCCCCATCTCCGTAGCCTTGAGTATAAGAAAAGCAGTTCCCAAACCGGTGTCGAATTGGTGATACTCCCTTTCTTTCACAACACAGTCGTCATCTTTCTTACTGAAAACTGCGATTATCATGGAAGAGTTCCTAGTCCATTTGTTGGTAGATGACATCACTTCGTACATCTCTTCTAGTTTGTCTTTTTTTCTTACAAATACAAAATTCCACGGTTGATTGTTGTAGCAGGAAGGAGCTAGTTGAGCAGTCTCCGCGAGTTCTTTGATCTGCTCGTCAGTTATCTCGACCTTTTCTAAAGATCGGTACGCTCTTCTTTTTTGAACAACCTCGTCGAAGTCCAATTCATTCACTTCCATCTAGTAACCCTTCTATTCTCTTCAGCCTCTCTTTTTTACTTATCTTATCTTTTACTGGATTGAAATCAGGATATACCTTTTCGTTATACACCTCACGCTCTTCTTTGAAGAACACTCCTATAGGTACCCTATCCTCTTCCACTGCCAATTCCATGGCTTCGAACCTGGTCTCAGCAGGTCCATCGATGATCTCTACGGATTCATTGTATTTTTCGTAAGTATCGTTAAAAGTCACACAGGGCTGCAGCACATCAACCAGTGAAAAACCCTCGTGTTCAACGGCTTCTACGATAAGTTCTGTCAGATGCTTCATCTTCCCTGGATAACCTCTTGCGACGAAACTAGCTCCCGATGAAAGCATCACCAGGAGTGGGTTGATAGGTTCTTCGATACTCCCTTTCGGAGTCGATGGCCCCTTGAATCCCTCTACACTTGTCGGAGACATCTGTCCAGTAGTCAACGCATAGTTTTCGTTATTGTGGACTATCATGGTGATATCGGCGTTCCTTTTAGCTGCGAAAATGAGATGTGAAAGTCCCTCTCCGTAGGCATCACCGTCTCCTCCGAAACCGATGACTTTCAATTCTGGGTTGGCGAATTTCATGCCCTGGATAGTCGCTATCTCCCTTCCATGTATGGAGTACAAACCGCTGAGGTTAAGATAATCGAAAATTTTTGCATGGCATCCGATGCCTGCGGATATCAGAAGATTTTTCCGTT
>JAWOGF010000082.1:0-6682 GCA_046497075.1 Candidatus Saliniplasma sp. | reverse complement strand
TCTGTATTAGAAACAAAAGGATGCACTATGGCCTCTGACGCATTCTTCCCATTCCGGGACGGGATAGATCAGGCGGCTGAAGCAGGTATAACCTCGGTCATCCAGCCCGGCGGTTCCATAAGGGATGATGAAGTTATAGAAGCAGTAGATGAATTCGATATGAGCATGGTGTTTACAGGACAAAGGGTGTTCAAGCATTGAGAAAGGATTTTGATTCACCGGAAGAGTATATGTACTCCCTGCAGAGGATGGGTGTTAAATTAGGTCTTGATAAGATCAGAGATTTCTTGGCCAATTTTGACGACCCACACAAAGATTTTAAATCCATTTTAGTCGCAGGGACCAACGGTAAAGGGTCCGTGTGCAGTATCATATCCAATATACTGAAGGAAGCGGGTTACAAAACCGGATTGTACATATCACCTCATCAAACTTATTTCGAGGAGAGGATCAGTGTGAACGGTGATAACATCACCCGAGATGAGTTGTGGGAACTCATCGATATTGTTGATCCAGTGGTCAAGAAAATCGAAAAGGATGACGTAGAGAAGAGGCCATCTTTCTTCGAAGTACTGACAACCCTTGCATTCCTTCATTTTTCTAAACAAGATATTGATATGGCAGTGCTAGAAGTCGGGATGGGAGGACGATTGGATGCAACTAACGTGGTGGATAACTGTGCTTCTGTGGTTACAACGATCGGTATGGACCATTCTAAGTATTTAGGGGATACTAAACGGAAGATCGCTGGTGAGAAAGCAGGTGTTATCAAAGAGGGAAACCACTTCGTTACCGAAGAGAAGGATGAATCATTGAGGGAGTATTTTAAGGATATCTGTCGGGAAAAAGGAGCTGATTACACATATGCTCTTGAAAGAGAATATGATCTAGAATGGAATCCCCTTAGATTAGTACTTCCTGAATATGGTGAGGTACCCGTTCCCGGGTTAACTGTTTGGCAGGCCGAGAACGCTCTCACCGCTATAACATTGGTTGAAGGACTCAGATATAAAGGTTTTAAGATATCTAAAGACGACATCGTAGAGGGTATCAGAAGAACTACACTCCCAGGGAGGATGGATACTGTTAGCGAAAGGCCGTGGATAATCATGGATTCTGCTCATAACCTATTGGGCATGCAGGCTTTGATAAATGGTTTAAAGGAGATAGATTACGAAAGATTATTATTGGTGATAGGTGTTTTGGAAGATAAGGATTACGAAAGTATGGTGGATATCATAGGTCCGGAATGTGATATGGCCTTTGTAGGGGAACCCGACAGTAAGAGACGGATGGATAGCAGTATATTATCCGAAGAATTTTCAGATCATTGTACGGCGAAGGCATTTGAAAAGGGCATCCATGCTTTAGAGGCTGCTTTTCAGGAATGGAAAGAAGGGGATCTGATCTTAGTAACCGGTTCCATATATCTATTAGGGGACGTGAGAAAGGATGGAAAAGGTAAATTATGGTGAAATGGTAAAACGGCTTAAACAGGAATTCCAGATCGGTGCGTTCCCTGGTAAGGATCCCGATTCCCAGGAAACTCCCAGTAGGTCACCTTTTGAAGTATTGATATCCACGATATTATCACAAAGAACGAAGGATGTGAACACACATAAAGCATCAAAGGCACTATTTGATAAATATGGTACTCCACAACAGTTAGCTGATGCAGATGTGGACAAGGTCAAGGAATTGATCAAACCTGCAGGTTTTTACAATGTTAAAGCTGAACGGGTGAAAGAGGTCGCTAGGATAATTCACGAGGAGTACGATGATGAGGTTCCTGAAGACTTAGACAAATTACTCGACATGCCGGGCGTAGGTAGGAAAACAGGGAACTGTGTCTTGGTTTACGGGTTCGCAGAGCCGGCAGTACCTGTGGATACCCATGTACATCGGATCAGTAACAGACTTGGTATAGCTGATACTAAAGATCCAGATGAAACCGAAAGAGTTCTTCAAAAAAAGATACCGAAGAAGTATTGGATCGAAATCAATAGATTGATGGTAGAATTTGGAAAAAATATTTGTAAACCTAGAAGACCCAAATGTCAGATGTGTCCCTTAACGGACATGTGTGAATATTTTAAGGAGGTCTATTTAAATGAAAATTGAAAAATTGGAATATATCCCAATAGCCATAGATAGGAGCCAGGTTTTTAAAATAGCCACCGGATCGGAACTCACCGCAGAGAACGTGATGGTGAAAGTTCATGGAGAAGGTAAAGTCGGTTGGGGTAACGCTTCCCCTAACAGTGTTACAGAGGAAACTACTGAATCGATTTTGAAAGCATTACACGCTATGAAGAAGGATATCGAAGGTAAAGATATCGATATCAAAGAGTTCTGGAATCGGCAGAGAGAGAGGCTGCCGAACGACAGAGCAGCTCTTGCAGGTGTAGATATAGCCCTCTACGATCTGAAAGCGAAAATAGAAGGTAAAAGGGTTTTCGAACTCTTCGGAGGAAGAGAAAAAGGTATCGTAACCGATAGAACTATAGGGATAATGTCAAGGAGCGAAACGGTTGAGCACGCTAACGAGTTCATGAATAGAGGATTCAAGGCTTTCAAGGTAAAAATCGGATTAGATCTTTTTGAAGATATTAGAAGATTAAAATCTATTAGAGATGAAGTAAGCCCTACACTCGATATGTGGGTTGATGCCAATCAGGGTTATACTGTACAGGAATCCTTCACATTATGTCAGAAATTGAACAATCTCGATATAGAATTTATAGAGCAGCCAATAATGGTAGGTGATGAGGATGGAATGAGAGAGGTAACATCCCGTTCTAACATCCCCATAATGGCCGATGAAAGTGTCAAAGATCATGAGGACGCAGAAAGGATATGTTACCGAGAGATGGCAGACCTGATCAATATCAAGCTCATGAAATGTAGCGGGATCACTGGTGGTCGAAAGATCGTAGAGGTTCTGGAAGATTACGGTGTCAACGCCATGGTTGGTTGTATGGGAGAAGTAGTTCCATCGCTTGCAGCTGCAGCACATCTTCATATGACAAGCGGTAATATCAGATATGCGGATCTAGACAGTCATTTTATGCTTTCTGAGAATGTAACCTCAGGATTCGATTTCAAAGATGGAAGATTAGTGACGATGGACCAACCTGGTTTGGGAATAGAAATTTTAGATGATAAGGTTGATAAATTCCGAATGGAGCTTGATGCGGAATGATAATAAAGACCCCTTCCCGGCTTCATATGGGGATAATCGATCTCAGCCGAGAATTTATCAGGTCCTATGGCGCGTTGGGTCTCACGATCAAGGATGGTTTCACCATCGAAGTTGGAAAAAAAGAGAAGGGTTTGAATATCAAAGCTAATAAGAGGAATGTGATGGAGGTTCAGAAAGTTTACAATCAACTTAAAGGAGCTCTACAGATCAAAAATGGATTTAATGTAAAGGTTGAAGAAGATATCCCGAGACACGTCGGTTTAGGTTCCACAACTCAGTTGAGTTTGGGTACGGGATTGGCTATGGCTAAACTTTCCGGGTATGATTTGGACCCGATCAAACTCGCTGATATAGTCGACCGGGCTAAGTTCTCCGCTATAGGGACTTACGGTTTTAAACATGGAGGCTTTATTTTAGAGGGGGGAAAGAGTGCTCCTATTGAAATGCCCCCTTTACTATTCAGGGAAAAAATCCCTAAGGATTGGCGGTTCATTATAATCTGTGCAAAACGATGGGAAGGGTTCGACGAGGAAGAAGAACAGCCGATAATGGAGGAGTTGAAAGTTGATAAAAGATTCCCGAGGATCATCAGTCATCATATCGTCATGGGGATATTACCGGCATTGAAAAAAGAAGATATCGAAGATTTCGGTTATCATATGTCAGAGATCCAGAAAGCTGTAGGTACGTCATTTTCGGAGTACCAGAAAGGAATTTATCACCCCGCTGTTGGAGATATAATAAAAGAATTAAAGAAACATACGTATGGTGTCGGGCAGAGTTCTTGGGGCCCTACAATATACGGTCTCACTACCGAGGATAAAGCAAAGAGAGTAGAAATGAAGATGAAAAAGTGGTTGAAAAAAAACCGGAAGAAAGCTAGTGTTAGGGCAGCTGAACCGGAAAACCAGGGTGTCAAGATATATCGCTCAGGTTAAGACCTCAAAAGTTCTATAATCGCATCGGTTATCTTCTCAGGTTCTTCTAACGCATCGGTGGTTGGCAGATTTTGTTCCCGCTCATACTGTTCGATCATTTTCTTTTTTTCCTCCCTATCCATGAACTCTGGATTGATACCCAGTGCTATCACATCAGCTCCAGAATATAATTTAATCAATTCTCTCTCATGTTCCACTGAAGGCATGGGCCATTTTATATCGTCTTCTCTGTAATGCCTGTACTCTCTTTTAGGTGAGTGTTGAAGCACCACACCATCCGGCTGACTCGCAGCTAGAACCGCTCTAGACCCGCAAACGTATGCTGGATGTGAGATACTGCCCTGCCCTTCGACCAAAATAACATCAGGTTCTGACTCTTTCCAGGCCTGCCATATCTTATACTCTAGCTCCCCGACCATGTAATCTCCAGTGATCGAATCTAGAGGTAGTCCGAAATCAGCACCTTGGAGCAACCCGGTCTGACCTGTAGCGATCCAGGCAACTGATACTTTCATAGACTTGAGAGTTTCATAGACCGATATCAGAGATGTTCTTTTCCCTACGGAACTGTCTGTGCCCAGGAAAGGAATAGTTATTGTGTCCATGTTTCTCTTCCGATTCTGAAAATAGTGTAATTCTTCGAGTGGTGGAGACTTTCTGATATCTTTTATGTTTACCCCGTACTCATCAGCTAAGGACCTAAATTCTTCCTGCTCTCCTAAGTAATAATGAAGTCCAGATATTATATCCATCCCATGTTGCATAGCCGCTTTGATGTGTTCTTTAAAATTTTCAGGTAGGTATCCCCCAACGGTAGCGACACCTACGATCAGGTTATCGGCATTATCCTCTTCTAAAAAAGAGTTTATAGAATCATATATCGGTATGTGTTTACTATGTGGTATGATCTCGTCTGTATATTCATCTGAGAATTTGCTATCTATCACTCCGATAATATCATATTTCTTAGAGTACCGGAGTAATCCGTGAGAAGTTTTAGCAGCGTTTTTATCCAGATGTCCATCGGTAAGGATAACAGTACGTTTCATAAGATGAGTTATTAAAAGATGCTAGATAAATTTTTGGTGGGAACCAACTGGGACAGCTGAAACAGCTGGAACCAATTATTTAGCTAAACTTCTCCGGGGTAGTTGTAAATATCCGATTCTACGACTTTTCCCGCTTCGTCAGTCATCACCAGTTTATATTCCAGTTCTGAGTTAGTGTTACGTCCAGGTATAGTTGCGGTCCAACTTTCATCATCGATTTCCATCTCTCTTTCAGTCCACTCACCACCGTCCATCCTGTAATTCAAGTAGATATCTTCGATTTCGATAGGTGGTATATACGATATATTTGTGTAGACACTGAAAGCGGACGCTGGTGACTCTTCAGAGTATGTATCCCATACATCCACGAATTGTGGTATACTATGGTATAGGTAATTGAGTTCCGTTAATGCATATCCCGCTACATAACTGCCCTTGTATGTCCCTTCAACCTGAGAGTAACCTAACCAGTTGAATAAATGTAGTTGATTGTCTTGGGCGGGTGTTATGGTCAGGTCGAAATCCTCACTTTCCAACTTCCAACCGTAGGACCAGCACCTCTCTTTGGTCGTATCTGCAGGTATTATCTTATAATCTGTATTATTCATAGACACGTCATCGTAGAGATTGTAAACGGTAAGGTCACCTTGAGGTCCGATTTTGTTTACAGCGCTCAAAAAGAGATCATTAGGGTACTGTTCATCTACTTCCGGATCGTAAAATTTTGAAACGAAAATATCCACGGAATTATCCAACTTGATCTTCCATGTTTCACTGTTTAAACCCATTATATCTCCACCCCATAGATGTTCCAACCATCCTTCACCGCTAACACTCTTATTGTTACCATCGGGAAGTTCTATGGTCCCTTCTATTTCAAGGTGGGGTTGATAGTACCCGAATATGGTCCCCATCTTGATGTGATAAAGTTTACCATCTTCACCCATCAATGTTGGCTCTTTAGTGTCCTCGAGTTCGAGGTTCAATTCTATATTGGACATCATGATCGAGTCCATATCGTATGTGAATTCTCCTGTAGAAAGTAGGGTGGTATCTGTATCATCGTCCAAGTAGTTCATATCCATCTTATCGTTTTCAGCGGATAAAGATCCCTCGGTAGTGTTGTGAGTATAATAGCGTTTACCCGTGACATTATTTTCGTCGACCAACATATATTCCATGCTAGCCCCTCCTAGGGAATCAGATTTTACAACTCTCAGGAGAACCCTGTAATCCTCTTCTCCTGAACTAAGCGAGAGTGACACCTCCCAGCTCTCAAAAGGTTCATCATGGCTACCTTCATCATCAGGGAACTGCACAGTTCTATCCATCCCATCAACTCCTCCATCATCCTCATCGTTGTCTGACGGTAAGGAGTACATCAGAGCGACGATCGACACGAGGATAATAATGCTTAGAACGACGACTAAAATTTTTTTCTTTTTACTGAATATGGCTTCCATTTTAAACACCGAATCATACCATCTTACTGG
>JAWOGF010000081.1:0-24269 GCA_046497075.1 Candidatus Saliniplasma sp. | reverse complement strand
CTGTAATCGCCGTTCACTCCGTTAGTCGACAACTTCAGATTACCGCCGTCAAGGTACGTGGTCTGTTGACCGAAGGAACGCCAGTGGTCAAATGATAGTTCAGCTGAATCTGCTTCCGCAGGTATCTCTATCTCCGGAGTTATCAACCAACTTAGGTACCCATAATCAGACGTTTTATAATACTGTCCATCCCCGAAGTCCCATGAATTTGTTCCTGAACTCGCTCCATTATCGCGTATACCCCATTCACTGGCTTGTGATTCTGATGTGCCCGTGGTATAACCTAGATCACCACCCTCGACGTCGTCGGAGAACAGTGTCTGGCTGCCAGACCCTGTATATTCAACTACCAAATTCGACGGTGACTCCGGTGGTGTACCAACTATGGTAAATGTGCTGTCACTCTGGTCCTCACCGTCTCGTCCAGCTGTATCCACGGCTTCAATCCTCACCAAACAATCGCCACTATCCTCATTGGGTACCGTCCATGTATATGAACCTGTGTCATCTACATTGGAATCTATTGTTTCCCAGTTGACCCCCGTATCTACACTGTAATACATATCTACATAGTCAACTGGATCGTCGCCTGACGTAGTGCTCCAAGAGATAGATTCCTCAGTACCTGTAGTAAAACTCTCGCCTCCATTTGGGCTGGTTACCGTCACTTCCGGTGGTTCTCCAGATATTCCCTTCCCTCTAAATGGAGTAGCTGCACAGCCGAAATAGTTCGAGGAAAGCACATCCCAACGATAGTCAGAGTAATGCGTTCTATGGGCGTACTCGTTATATTCACTGAAATATTCCATATCTAGATCCCACGCAGCTTCCCAGAAGGAACGATGGAGCTGGTGGCTGGAACCACCGGTTGGATCATTAGGCTGATACCAACCATAACGAGAGTTGAAGACTCCGGCGAACATACCACCATTACTGTGCTCAGTAGTAAAGCGTTCAGCTATACAATCATTATCAAAAGCACCTGGGATACAACCCTGAGTTTTTACGAAGATATAGTTATCGTTCGTAAAGCTGCTTTCATCTCCATTAGACATCTTCATATTATAGTTATAATTACTGTGACCTAGATGGTTTATAACACTAAATGAATCCGAATTTATAAGGTCGATTATATCCTGTTTAGACCAGGTTCCATCTTTATCATATAGACCGTCCCATGACCATTCATCGGAAAAGTAGGTTTGCAGTTCGAGCATGGCTTCTTTCCCATAAGTGGTGTCATCTAATTCCTCCCCGACACCCAGACCCGTTTTAAAATAACTTTCCGATCCAGAGTCTGTCTCATAAGAGAGGATCTTATGTATCTGATTCGATATTTCAGAAGGATCTTCACCACTTATACGGCCCAACATGACCTCTGCAGTGAAATCCTCATCCCACTCATCCCCATCAAGACATTGATATGTTATATCTGTGGGTAAATCATCAGAGGTGCTACCTTGCGTAGCATAAACAGTTTTAAGTGGGATAATATTGGTATCACCACCTAGGGTCACGAATTCTGTGTCCCAATTATTATAAGCGTCCTTGATGAAATTCCTTAATTTATCTGAATCCTCCGTTCCACCATAGTTATCGTAAATGTACTCTATGGTCACCACCGTACTTGCAAGCCCTTGAGACTCCCTGTGCGAAATAAGATCATTCACTGTTGGGTCAACACTATCATCTTCAGCAACGTTTTGACTAGTGATAAAAACATACTCTTGTGTTTCTCTTGAATCGATAACATTCTGATAAGACCCTTTGATTTCATCATCTTTATATGTATTCAACGCATCTAAGTTCTCTAAAGAAGGGGCATGTCTGTCTTCGAAGCGTTCTAAGTCCACTCGCAACCCACTATCATTTTCATCCTCTACAGTTTCCACTTCAACGGTAAATGTATTAAAATACTCGAGCATTCCACTCAACGGTCTATAAACTACTGGAAAAACATCTATATGTGCAAAACCAACACCATTACCATATTGTGTTTCATGTAATTCATATGATCTCGTTGGATATGATTTATCAGAACCATAGATTGACTCACTTGGTTGCGTAGGCGTGACTTCAGAGGATTCACATGTGATCGGCTGTGGTTCTTCACCGTATGAAAGCGAGTAGCTACCGGATAATTTCACTTTCTCATCGGGAATGATATTTACACTTTCAACAACCTGATCTTCTGGTAGGACAATACGAACTGGTACCATCGGAATCTCTGGTTCACCCGGTTCTGAGTGGAATTCAGCGTTACCAAATTTTAAACGTTGGACTGTGTGCCCGTTCAATGTTTGATATTCTACCTCGTCTAACTCCGGTTCCGGCATTCTATACTGTATTACGATTCCATCGCTCTGCTTTTTGATGGATCTAGCCAAAACAGGCTCAACATCATTATCAGACTGTCTCAATGATCTAGCAGGGCGCCAATCATCCTCTATACAGTTGTCTTTCGTCTGATCAATACCTGGATCCCGCGATGATAAAACAAGTCCCACAGGTAAAACAGATATCACCAATATCGATATTAATATTACTGCCCCAATCTTTGTTTCCCTCATATTTTAAACCTCTATAGTTTCCTAAACCGATATCTAAGTTGGTCTTACCTTATTTATTGTTAACATGCAAATTTGTATATTTACAGAGGAGAATACTAGATCAAAACACCGACAATTTACGATACATATCAAGACGATGTTCATGATGATAGCCATTTTTTCGCTCGAGTACATAAAAAATAAAATTGAATAGGATGATGGTAGTGAATAAAAAGTTATATATAGTAGTGTACATTTTACACCCTTGGAGTACAAAGATGAACGAAAACGGAGAACAGATGGGAAAAATTGTCCCTTCCCGGGCCTATCGGTCTAGAGAGGACGCCGTTCATCTTTGTTATGTTCATCCGTGAACTGCCAAAAGACTCCTGGTTTTTTAAAATCTACAAACTGATGAGTTCTATAGGGGTAGTTTACACTTTGGAGGAGATAACATGAAAAAAGACATATTTTCAGAATCTGAGAGATTGGATAGTATAGCGACGGAAATCAGAGACGTGTTCAAGAATTGGGGCTATGAAGAGATCTTTTTACCCAGCATAGCCGAGTACAGTAAAGAATTAAGGAAGGGATTGAAGATCACTCATGATAATGAATTCTATGTGGTAAAACCGGACATCACCTCACAGATATCTGCAAATTTCAAAGGAGAGGCACCAATTAGAAAATATTATATAAATGAGATACTCGACGGGATCGATAGAACTCTGCAGGCTGGGATCGAATACCTATGTGCTGACCCATTGAAAAATAAAGTTGAAACCCTGAGCATTATAATCTCAGTTTTGGAACGGTTGAACATCGAAGATTTCTACATCGATATCGGCAGTTTGAAGATATGGAAGGGATACATGGAGGAGGTTAAACTTTATGAAGAAGAGATATTCAAAGCCTTGAAACGAAGAAATCTGAGTCTTATAGACGACCTACCAGTTCCGGAAGAGAAAAAGGAGGAATTATGGGAATTATTGAATACTAGAGGAAAGCAGTGCGGATTCGGTAAGATAGACGAACTGTTAGAGATCGTCGATGATGAACGTGTATACGCAGACCTGGGGACGGTGAGACCTTTGACTTACTACGACGATATCATATTTGAGATATATTCCTCACGAGTAGGTTATCCCATCGGAGGGGGAGGAGAGTACACTGTGGACGGAGTCCACGGATGTGGTTTCGCCTTGGACTTGAGTCTCATCTCTGAGATTTATGAGGACGATAATGAAGATCAGCCAGTCAAGATAAGCGGAGATCTAGAAACTTGTTACTCTAAAGCCTTAGAGCTCGTAAAAGATGGTAAAAAGGTGGTGATCGAATGAACTTGAGCATAGCAGTACCGAAAGGAAGACTACTCGAACCGTCCATGGAAATATTAAATGAAGTTGGTGTCGATTTAGATTTTAAAGATAATAGAGAACTAGTTCAGAAGGTGAACGGTAATACCTTGGTACTCTCTAAAGCTAGGGACGTTCCGGTCTATGTCGAACACGGTATAGAGATAGGTATCGCCGGATCCGATGTACTAGAAGAAAGGAAAAGCGATGTGTTCGTACCTTTAGAACTAGATTTCGGTAAATGCAGACTGAGTGTTGCAGTTCCTGAAGAAAAGAATGTGGAGATAAAAGATTTCGACGGGTATACCATAGCAACAGAGTATCCCAACCTTACATCTGATTTCTTCGAGGACAGAAACATATCGGTGGATGTACTGGAGTTGAAAGGTTCTGTAGAAGTTGCTCCAAGGATAGGTATCTCCGATGCGATCGTAGATATAGTCGAGAGTGGAAATACATTAGATGCAAACAATCTAGTCGAACTAGAGAAGATCATGGACGTGTCCGCACTCCTCATGGTCAATCGGATCTCCCAAAAAGTTCGGTTCGAAGAGATAAACGGATTGGTTAAAAAGATGAAGAAGGTGTTATGATGGATCTAGAAAGTTATGTAAAGGGGATATTGAAAGATATCAGACTAGACGGCAGCAAGGCCGTGAAAAAGTATTCAAAGAAATTCGATGGATACTCTGAAGATTTTAAGGTGGAAAGATCGGAATATGACTGTACAGATACGTTGGATGAAGACGATAAAGAAACCATCGATAGGGTCATTCAGCGTGTTCGAGAGGTACACGAGGAACAGGAACGGGGTGATAGACTTAGCTATAAAGATGACTCATTGTTCGGACTGATAGAAGTACCCATAGAAAGGGTCGGGATATACGTTCCCGGAGGGAAACCTCTGCCTTCCACCCTTATCATGGCCGGGGTCCCTGCGACGATCGCTGGAGTCGAAGATATCGTAGTATCAACACCTCCTACCGATGGAAAGATCGATCCCTATATATTATACATCGCAGAGAAACTCGGTATAAAGGAAATTTACAAACTCGGTGGGGTACAGGCTATCGGTGCCATGGCCTACGGTGTCGAGATGAAAGGGGTGGACAAGATTTTCGGACCTGGAAATAAGTACGTGAACGAAGCGAAAAGGCAGGTGTACGGAGAGGTAGGTATCGACGGTCTAGCAGGTCCCTCAGAGATAGCTATAGTAGCAGATGAAGATGCTGAGGAAGAATATGTTCAAGAGGATCTTAGGTCTCAGTTAGAACACGACGATGACGCAAAGGCATGGTTATTCACCACTTCCGACGGCCTTGCAGACCGTGTTGAAGATGAAAGAGTATCCGTGAAGGTCTTCTCGGACTTGAAACAGTGTATCGAAGAATCTAACAGGATCGCCCCAGAACATCTAGAGATCTTGACTGAATATCCGAGAAGTCTTCTGAAATATGTGAAAAACGCAGGAGCGGTTTACCTGGGAGATTACACCCCTGCCGCAGCGGCAGATTACTTTCTTGGAGTCAATCACATCCTACCGACAGGAGGGGCATCTAAGTTCGAATCCGTTTTGACGGTTGATGACTTCGTCAAGAAGATCAGTGTAGCTGAATCCGGAAGATCGGATTATATGGATGATAGAGAGCTAGGAACCAAACTAGCAAGTATTGAAAATATGGAAAGTCACAAAAAGGCCATGGAGGTCAGAAGATGAGAAGAAAAACAGAAGAAGTTGATATAGGCATAGAGTTCGGAACGGAAGAGATCGAGGTAGCAACAGGAGATCTAGTACTGGATCACATGTTGAAGACCTTATTTTTCTACATGGGAGAGAACGTACGGATCGAAGGAGAATGGGACCTGAGACACCACCTTTGGGAGGATATGGGCATACTCCTCGGTGAAGCTTTAAAAAGAAGGACCGATGGCAAGGATATACAAAGGTTCGGCAATGCCATTATGCCCATGGATGATGCCTTGGTACTTTGTTCCGTGGATGTTTCAAGGGTTTATTTGAACGTGGATCTTGATTACCAGTATGGTGAAGATGGTTTTGATATAGTTCTAGTACAGGAATTATTGAACGGTTTGGTCCGGAACCTATCAGCAACAGTACACATCAAAAAGTTGAATGGTTCGGGGTCTCATCACGTGATAGAAGCGGGCTTTAAAGCCTTAGGAGTGGCGTTATCTCAAGCACTGAAACCGGCGGACGAGTTGAAGAGCACCAAGGGGATATTATGATAGCTATCGTCGATCTAGGAATCGGGAACCTGTCTAATGTTGAAAAGGTGCTCAAAGGAACTATCACAGATGATCCATACGAGATCGAAAAGGCGGATAAGCTGGTGGTTCCTGGTGTTGGTAATTTTACCACGGCAAAAGAGAGACTCGAACCTCTTAAAGGAACGGTCACTGACTTTATCGATGACGGTAAACCGTATCTAGGGATCTGTCTAGGTATGCAGGTCCTCTTCGGTTACAACGAAGAAGGTGAAACCGAAGGGTTAGGTATTCTAGATGGGGAGGTTAGAAAAGTAGACGGAGTATCCTCTCCGCATATCGGCTGGAATACGGTGAATTTCTTATCTGAAAGTGAATTATACAGTGGTATAAGAGACGGGGCCTTCTTCTACTTCGTACATTCTTACTATGTTGATACCGAGGGGATCGTGATAGGCGAGACTGAATTCAGTCATGGACGGGATAAAAAGACCTTCCCTGCAGTAGTGAATTCGGACAATATTTACGGCACACAGTTCCACCCGGAGAAATCCGGAGATGTGGGCATCCGACTGCTGAAAAACTTCAGAAGGATAGGATGTGAAGGTCGATGAAGATATACCCTGCCATCGACCTCTACAAAGGCGAAGTCGTTAGATTGAAAAGGGGACAGGAAGATGAGAGGAAATCGTACGGGGATCCTATGACATATGCCGAAGAGTTTCAAAAGTACGTCGATAAGATCCATATCGTCGATCTGGAAGGGGCCTTCGAAGGAAAACCAAAAAACCTAGACATAGTGAAAGATATCATAGACACCTACGACGTCGGTGTTCAGATCGGTGGTGGATTCCGTGACTTATCTTCGATATCCGAAGCCTATTCTGCCGGAGTGCAGAACGTTATACTTAGTACAAAAGCATTCGATGAAGAGTTTTTAAGGAGTTTGACAAACGAGTTCGAGGGGATCACCGTAAGCATGGACCTTAAAGGTGGAAAGCTGGCAACAGACGGATGGAGAACCACATTGGATATGTCTTTGGAGGAAGGACTTGACATGTTAACACAGTACGTTGATAGATTCATATACACGAGAACAGAGAAAGATGGTCTTCTGGAAGGTATCGGTGAAGTTCCTTATCTACCGGAGAACAAAAAGGTGATCTATGCCGGCGGCGTTACATCGAAAGAGGACGTGACCTCACTGAAAGATGCAGGCTACGACGGATGTATCATTGGCAAAGCTCTCTATGAAGGAGAGATAGAGGTAAAGGAGTTGACACGATGTTAGCTAAACGCATAATAGCGGCTTTGGATGTGAAAGAAGGTAGGGTCGTTAAAGGTATAAATTTTAAGAAGATCAGAGATGCAGGAGACCCGATCGAACTGGCTAAAAGGTATGAGAAAGGGGGTATCGACGAGATAGTTTTCTTGGATATCACTGCCTCAAACGAAAAACGGGGCATACTTTTCGACCTAGTAAAAGAGATCGCCAGAGAACTGCACATACCTTTTACCGTCGGTGGGGGTATCAACTCCCTCGATGGAATAAAACCACTGATAAGAAACGGTGCCGATAAAGTGTTCATAAATACCGCTGCAGTCGAGGAACCAACCATAATCCGTGATGCGTCTCAACTTCTAGGTTCGTCGAACCTCGTAGTGGCTATAGACGCTAAAAAACAGGGAGATGTATGGAAGGTGTACACCCACGGAGGTACTAAAGAAAAAGATATAGATGCTTTGAACTGGTCTCGGGAGGTAGAAAGGCTGGGTGCAGGAGAGATACTGCTGACTTCGATGGATCGAGACGGGACCAAAGACGGTTTCGATATACCCTTGTTGAAAAGTATATCATCATCTGTAAATATCCCAGTGATCGCTTCAGGGGGAGCCGGTTCACCTGAAGACTTTTACGAGGTCTTCGAAAAAACCGATGCGAGTGCCGCTTTAGCAGCCTCTATTTTCCACTACGAAGAGTACTCTATAGATGAACTAAAAGCATATCTAAAAAGGAGGGACATCCATGTTAGATAGTGATATAGAAGTAGATTGGAACGATGATGGACTCGTTCCCGTTGTGGTCCAGGATACCGACGGAAGTGTACTCACGCTTGCCTATATGGATGAGGAAGCGCTTGAACTGACCTTAGACACCGGTAAAGCCCATTACTACTCAAGGAGTAAAAAACGTATCAGGATGAAAGGCGAAGTCAGCGGGAACACTCAAACTCTGAAAGAGATCAAAGTGGACTGTGACCGTGACGCTCTGCTGATGAAGGTCGAGCAGAAGGGGGCCGCCTGTCACACCGGAGAAAAAAGCTGTTTTTACAGAGAACTAGGTGAGGTCGCCGAACCGGAATCGGATATCGATTACTCACTGAATATAATGAAAGAATTAGAATCGCTGATAAAGGATAGACTTGAAAATCCTAAAGACGGTTCTTACACATGCCGTTTATTCGATAAAGGGGTCGAAGAGATCGCTAAGAAATTCGGTGAAGAATCAATAGAAGTGATACTAGCTAAGGACAGGTCCGAGTTGATATACGAAAGTGCCGATATGCTTTACCACTTTATCGTCCTACTGGTCATAAACGATATAACGCTCAAAGAGGTCATGAGCGAGTTAGAGGGGCGAAGAAGATGAACTGGATCGTGTTCGATGTCGACGGAGTTCTTGTAGACGTTGATAGGAGTTATGGTGTTGCCGTAAAACTCACTGTGGAACAATTCCTAGATGCGGTTGGCAAGACGGTAGATATAGATCTTGACGATATAAAGAGGTTAAGGGAAAAAGGAATATTTCCAGATGATTTCAAGCTGTGTGAAGCCTTGATACTCGGTTTTTTGGAATATGGTGGCAAGTTCGTAAAAAAATTTCCAGAAGGAGAAGATGTTTCCTGGATACGGGATGTCAGAGGGGGTTGTATAAAACCAAGCAGCATCAAGCGTATCTTCAACACTTACTACCTGGGGGACAAATTCGAGAACAGATTGTTCGATACTAAAGGTCTATATAATGAGGAGAAAAGGATCATCGATCTCAAATTATTAAAAAAGGCGGAAGAACTCTTTGATATCGGAGTTATAACGGGAAGGAACGACCTGGAGATGAGGTTGGCTGAAGAAGTTATCGGACATGAATTCGATCACGTGGTTACAAGGGATCATGCACTAAAACCCGATCCGATATGTCTTGATAGGATCGGTGCAGGGAAAGGTGTTTACATAGGGGATACGGAGACGGACCGGCAGTTAGTTGAACGGTATAACAATAAAAATAGAAAGGGTTTCGAGTTCCGGAAAGTGGATGATGATCAGGATGTGAATCAAGTACTTGAAGAACTTCTAGATTGACCCAATCCTAGAACCTCACGGTAGCCATCCATATCCATAAATCCGTGCCCGCTTACGTTGAAGACTATCGTTTTCTCCTCGTTTCTCTCTTTACATTCTCTAGCTTCATCGATGGCAGCAGCGATACTGTAAGCGGATTCTGGTGCCGGTAGGAAGCCTTCGGTTTGAACGAATATCTCAGCTCTGTCGAAGACATAGTTTTCATCTTTAGGGTAGATCATGGTATCTACGTATCCCTGGTTCTTCAAGGCACTGATTATCGGTGCCGCACCGTGATACCGTAGACCATCGGCTTTGATAGATGGCATAGCACACTGATGACCCAGGGTAGACATCTTCAGCAGAGGAGTATGTTCGGCATAATCTCCAAAATCGTATCTGTAAGTGCCTTCCAAGTTCGGGGCGGCTTCGCTCTGCGCAGCTATGAACTTGGTATCGTGTCCATTCTTTATCCGATCTGCCGCGAAGGGGATGGCTAGTCCTCCGAAATTACTTCCACCACCTAAGCACGATATAACCACATCAGGATAATCGTCAGCAATCTCGAACTGTTTCTTAGTTTCCAACCCGATTATGGTCTGATGGAGCAGAACATGGTTGAGCACCGAACCTAGACTGTAAACAGCATTCTCGTCAGAAACAGCGTCCTCCAAAGCTTCTGAGATGGCTATGTTAAGTGATCCTTCATGCTCCGGGTCACCTTCTAACATCTTACTTCCGATCTCTGTGTTCGGACTGGGTGAGTCGTGCACTTCAGCCCCGTACAACTGCATGAAGTTCCTACGACCTAGTTTCCAGGAGGATGCCGCTCGGACCCAGTATACCGTTAAATCTATCCCTACCAATGAACACGCATAAGCTAGAGCAGTCCCCCACTGTCCTGCGCCTGTTTCAGTAGTCAACCGTTCTATACCCTGCTGTTTTGCAAAATAGGCCTGGGGTATAGCAGTGTTCACCTTATGACTCCCAGTCGGGCTGTAGAATTCCGATTTGTAGTACAGTTTAGCGGGTGTGTTCAACTTATTTTCTAATCTCCTAGCTCGTATCAATGGCCGTGGTCTACCTGCCTGCAGATACAGTTCCTTTACTTCCTCTGGGATATCTACGTACCTATCTGTGGACATCTCATGTTCAAGAACTCCTTTACTGAACACCTTTGGCAGCATCTCCATCCGCGATGGACCCGATTCGGGATCCTTTGGCGGAGGTACGGGATTTGGGAGATCTGGTAATATATTGTACCATCTGTTAGGCATCTCTTCTATCGGCAATTCGTAACGGTCTTTTTTCATATCTGATTCCTCCTTATCTCTATAACCATCTCTTCGATCATCATTTTCAACTCCTGAACTAAAAAAGCTGCAGCTCGTATCTCAGATCTTAAAAGGCTAGTAACGCCAAACTAAATCCCTTTCTGTTCGCTGCATAGAATGGTTTAAAGTGTATGTACTATTTATTACTTATGTGTACCGATATGTACATTATTACTGTGTTTTCAGATCGTCAAGCAGGGGCTCTTTTAGCTTTCTTACCTTCCTCTCGATCTTATCGGCCGCTTGATCCCCGTATTTTTCTATCAGCTTCACTATCGAACTCCCGACGACAACTCCATCTGCCCCTGCTTCAGTAAGTGCTTTTACGTGATCGGGTTTCGAAACTCCGAAACCTACGGCTACGGGTTTTTCACAGACACTCTTTACCCTATCCAAGGCTTCATAAGTCATCTTCGATATATCATCTCTAGCCCCGGTAGTGCCGAGAGTAGAAACTAGATAAACAAAACCCGATACCTCATCGATCTTCTTCAACCTATCATATTCCGTGTTAGGAGCAACCAAAAATATGGGTTTTATCTGATTTTCAGAACAGACGGATAGATACTCATCCGCTTCGTCGATAGGAAGGTCAACGGTTATCATCCCGTCGACTCCAGACTCTCTCGCTTCCGTGATGAACCGGTTCATACCTTTTACATATATCACGTTGTAATATGTCATCAAGATAATAGGAGTTTTGGAATCCTTTCTAAATTCTCGGACTATCTCGAAGATCTCATCTATTTTGAATCCTCCTTTTAAAGCTC
This sequence comes from Candidatus Saliniplasma sp., assembly GCA_046497075.1. Lineage (GTDB taxonomy): Archaea > Thermoplasmatota > Thermoplasmata > Halarchaeoplasmatales > Halarchaeoplasmataceae > Saliniplasma. Next base: position 12,696 of record JAWOGF010000081.1, on the reverse strand, counting down.
TATGGTCTGCTTTTTGGATGGTCGGTCCGTCGGCCATGGGGTCGGTGGAAGGTATACCCAATTCGATGATATCTGCGTGCTCATCCATGGCCTTGAGAAAGCTCAATGTATCTTGGGTGGTAGGATCACCGGCGGTTATGAATGTGATCAGCGAGCTATCTATCATCCTAAAGCCTCCTTAGCGATGTGAAGGTCCTTATCTCCTCTTCCAGAAAGATTTACGATGATATTTTTTTCTTCATCCATATCCTTAGCAAGATATACCGCATAGGCGATAGCGTGTGCAGATTCTAGAGCAGGTAGGATACCCTCCGTTTCCGATAAGGTCTTAAAGGCTTCTATAGCCATCTCGTCGTCTACGGTCACGTACTCCGCTAAACCTTCATCCTTCAGATGGGCGTGCTCGGGTCCGACCCCTACATAGTCTAAACCCGGGGCTATACTGTGAGTTTCTGTCATCTGACCCTCCTCGGTTTGTAACAGATAAGTAAGCATCCCGTGTAATACCCCTTTTTTTCCAGTTTTCAGAGTGGCGGAGTGTTTCCCGTTTTCGATGCCCATACCTCCTGCTTCCACCCCTATCAGTTCGACGTCTTCTTCGATGAATGGATAGAACATACCTATAGCATTACTTCCGCCTCCGACACAGGCCACTAAGACATCGGGTCCGGATCCCTCGATCCTTTCAAACTGTTCCTTGGTCTCCTCGCCGATGATCTTCTGCATCTCCCTAACTATAAAAGGGTACGGATGTGGACCTACCACAGATCCTATCAGGTAATGGGTATCTTGAAAAGTAGCAACCCAGTCTCTTAATGTTTCGTTGATGGCATCTTTTAAAGTTCTGCTTCCGCTCTCTACCGGCGTTACCTCGGCCCCTAGGAGTTCCATCCGGAAAACGTTCTCCCTCTGTCTATCTACATCTTTACCGCCCATGAAAATTTCAGTTTTCATATCGAAAAGAGCACCGGCCATCGCGGTAGCTACCCCGTGCTGTCCGGCACCTGTTTCAGCTATCAACCTTTTCTTCCCCATCTTCTTTGCCAGGAGTGCCTGTCCAACTGTATTATTTATCTTGTGTGCCCCTCCATGCAGTAGGTCTTCCCTTTTCAGGTAGATATTTGCTCCTCCCGTCTTTTCGGTGAGATTTTCTGCATAGTAAAGCGGAGTCGGTCTTCCCACATATCTTTCTAGATATTCATTTAACTCCCTGTAGAACTCATCTCCCTTCACTTTCCGATAGGATCTTTCCAGTTCTTTTAAAGGGGGTATAAGTATCTCGGGAACGTACCTACCTCCAAATTCTCCGAATCTCATCTTATCCTCCTTACCGCTCTTGTGAAATCTTTTACCTTCTCTTCGTCTTTCCTACCCTCCGTCTCAACTCCTGAGATAACATCGACACCGAATGGATCGATCTGCTCTACAGCGAGCCTTACATTATCAATGTTCAGGCCACCTGCTATGAAGATCGGTGTATCTATCTCACGAGTTACATCAGCTATCTTACTCCAATCCAGGGTGATACCCGTGCCCCCGGCCGGGGTGTCGTCTTTCGCATCTAACAGCAGCGCGTCAACGCCCGCTTCTTCATATTCTGTAACTACGTTTGCCAGGTCCCTTCCCAAGCTCCGCATGGTATCCACATCTACATCTACATCTACATCCACATCTACATCTACATCTACATCTACATCTATCTGTACGGCCTTTATCACTTTGAAGCATCTATCTCTCGAATATTCGACGAACTCCTTAACGAACTCGGGAGTCTCCTCACCGTGGAGTTGTACAGCGGTAGGTTTCGTAGCCTCCGCTATTTTTTTTATCCTCTCCATATTACCGGTAGTTATCACTACGGTCCCAATCAAAGGAGGTGTAGAAAGCACTAGTTCTCTAGCTTTCTCCCGGCTGATATTCCACGGAACATCGATAGGATACTCAACAACGAAACCCAGTGCATCGGCATATCTAGCACAGATGGTCAACTCTTCTTTGTCCGTTATACCGCATATTTTGATTCTCATAATTTGTAGGTCTTAAAGCAGGGCATAGATAACGTTTCTTCGATACCTTCTATAGCTCTGACTTTCTCAGTTACGACCTCCGAGAGTGAACCGTATTCCTTGACCTTCACTTTGGTCACTATATCATATATACCCGCCACTGAGTGTACCTCCGTGACTTCGTCTATCTTCAAAAGCTGTCTCGCTATCTCGTTTACTTTTCCATCCTCATTTACATCTATCAATACTATCGCAGTTATTGGCTCCATATCTATCAATCCTCTATATCGTTCGATTCTGTTATAAATTCCTCTAACTTCTTCTCGCCTTTTCCTTCATCGATAATTTTCCGGGCGAGTTCGACCCCGTCTTGTATAGATGAAGCTGATCCACCCGTATATAGGGTCACACCGGTATTTAGAACCACAGCATCTCTCTCGGGACCTTTTTCACCCGATAATATCTTCTCGACGATCTTTGCGTTGTATTCTGGGGTCCCACCTCTGATATCATCCAGTGTACAGCTCTCTATTCCATAATCTTCTGGAGATATCTCATACTTCTCGATCTTATTGCCTATCACTTCTGCAACTTTCGTCTTACCGATGGGGGATATCTCGTCCAGTCCGTCCATACCGTGAACGACCATCACGTGTTCGTAATCGAGTTCCGAAACTATCCGTGAAACTGTGTTGACAAGGTCCGGTCTGTAAACACCCAACACATGTCTTTTTGCATCTGCTGGATTTATCAAGGGACCTATCATGGTGTAAAATACGGTTTTTATACCCAATTCGCTCTCGGGTTTCAAAACCCTACCCATCACCGGGTGGAACAGAGGGGCGAAAAGGAATGCTATATTGGCCCTATCTATCAATTTTCCCGCCTTTTCAGGAGGTATCTCGATGTTGACACCTAGTTCCTCTAAAACATCCGCAGAACCGGATTTTGAGGAGATTGATCTGCTGCCATGCTTGGCTACACCCACTTCATTGGCCGTCAAGATGGCGTTCACGGTGGATATGTTGAAAGTGGTCAAACCTCCACCGGTCCCACAGGTATCTATGAGTGGATATGTCTCGGGTTCTATCTGATTACAGACGTCTCTCATCCCTTTCACGATTCCAGCTACTTCTTCGACCACCGGTCCTTTAGCGGTCAGTGCGGCAAGGAAAGCTCCTATCTGAGCATCAGTCAATCCGTTTTGGTCTAACTCTCTTACCAGTTCATATGTCTCGTGGCTGGATAGGTTGTATCCTTCCACAAGTTTCTGCATGATTTCCTTAACATCCATATCTTTTCACCTCTTTGAATCTACAAATTTTTTGAGCGTGGATCCCGGGTTTTTCGACTTCATAAAAGCGGTGCCTATCAATACGGCATCCGCAAGATCCAAGGCCCTTCTCATATCCGCTATATCCCTGATCCCGCTCTCGCTTATCAGGGTCACGTCATCTCTAACGAGTTCGGCCAATTCCTCGGTCCTAGAAACGGTACCGTCATCCATCTCCATCCTGGAGATATCTCTGTTGTTTATCCCTATAAGAGGAGTATCCGTTTCATTTGCTAGTTCTATCTCCTGTTCATCGTGAACCTCAACCAGAGGTTCTAGATTTGACTCTAGGGCAATATCCACAAATTCGGGCAGGTCGTCTCCCAATAGGCTAGTGATCAAGAGTACAGCGGAAGCTCCGTATTCTGCAGTTATCTCTATGTCCTCTTTCTCGGTAATAAAATCCTTTCTGAGAACCGGGAGATCGGTTTCACTGCATATCTTTCTCAACAACTCTTTATCACCCTTGAATTCATCAGCGGTTATATACGAGATACCAGTAGCTCCTGCATATTCATATCTTCTCAAAATCTCTATCGGGTCCCTATCCCCTAATATATCACCATACTTTGGAGAGTGGACCTTTACCTCAGCGATCACTGGATTACCTTCAGTCGCTTCGATGGATTTTACCAGGCCAAACTAAATCCCTTTCTGTTGGCTTCATATTACGGTATAGAAGTGATGTACTATTTAATACTTATGTGTATAAATTTATACAATACATGAGGGGTTTATCCTATCATTTTCCCACCACGTCATACATCTTAGAATAACTCTCTTCGATGTCGTCGCTGTACTTCTCCTTCAATCTCTGGATCTCATCTTTACTGATCTTCATATTTCCAATACAGTCCTCAACGATATCCGCTGAGTGATCTATAACTTCTTCTATAAACGCCGGTGAGTCGTTCAAAACCGATTTACCATAGGTCGAGAGGAATTCGAACGATGTACCTCCGTATCTTTCTAGACCTTCAAGATCGGATATCAGATTCAGGTATGAAATACCAAAAAAGTATGGAACTCCGATTAGGATCTTCATCATCTCGTCATGCTCTTCAACATCCATAAGAGATACCTTTGCTTTGAACTCTTCAAAAAATGCCTCTGCTTGCTGAGCTCCTTGTTCCCTTCCCTCGACGGGTACCACGATCACGTTTTGATCCCTCATAGTTTCTATCCCTTCACCGAACATGGGATGTACACTGGCGATACTAAGATTCTGAGGAAGTCTCTTGTATTCCTCGATAAAACCTTCCTTAAACGTACATATATCGAAGATCAATTTTTTCTCCCCGTCATCTATTTTAGAAAGTTTCGTTACGATGTCCTTGATCTCTTCAGCTGGCGTTGTGATTACCAAGTGGTTTGAGAAGTCAAATAGCGATCCGATAGAGTCAAAGACGGTGAATTCGGTTTTAAATTTTCCCCTGGAATAGACACCGACCTCGTATCGTTTGCTGAAAAGTTCGGCGAAGAGTTTTCCCATCTTTCCGTACCCTATTATACCTACAGTTTCATCTATATTATCACTCTTCCTCTTTACAGGTCTTTATTATCTTTTCAAAGATATCTCGGTACCGGTCAGCCCGTTTCAGGACCACTTTCTCCCGTTGGGTATCCGTGATAGAGATACCTCTTTCTCTCTTTACCCTACCGATCTCTTTAGCTACCGCTACCCTTTCGTCTAGAAGTTTCAATATCTCTTCATCGATCTGATCTATTCTCTTTCTAAGTTCATGTATTCTTTCCAACTGCACCACCTCAAAAAGTGATCGGCTATTACCGCTGCCATCCTTGCTTCTACTATGGGAAGAGTTTTTGGCACTATGCAGGAGTCAAATCTACCCTTCAATTTTATACCCGTATCTTCTCCTTTTTCCAAATCTACTGTTTCTTGTTCCTTGAATATAGAAGGCGTCGGTTTGAATGCGATCCTTGCTACTATCGGCATACCATCGCTTATTCCACCTAAGATCCCACCGCAGTGATTGGAACTAGTTCTAACATTTCCGTCTTCAAAATAAAACTCATCGTTGGCTTCACTACCGCACATCTCACTCACCTCGAAACCTGAACCGAATTCAACTCCTTTAACGGCGGGTATGGAAAAGAAATTCTTGGATAGGTCGGCGGCTAAATCTTCATCGAAGGGACCTCCTAATCCAGTCACCACATCTTTAGCGACTACCTCAACGATGCCTCCTATACTGTCACCATCATCCTGAACCTCTTTCATCAATCCCTGCATACGTTCCCAAATATCATCATCGGGACAAAGATCGTAACCATCATCGAAGATGTCTTCTATTTCGCACTCTCTACATTCGATCTTGCCTATGGATCTGATGAAAGCTCTGATCTCTACACCTATCTGGGAGAGTATCTTCTTTGCGAAATATCCAGCGATAACCGTTCCCACTGCTAATCTACCGGAGAAGACTCCACCTCCTCTGTAATCGTTATATCCGTAGAACTTCTCTCCAGCGGTATAATCACTGTGCCCGGGTCTGGGTTTGTCTTTCATCTTCTCGTAGAAGGTGGAATCTACGTCTTTATTTTTTACGATAACTGTTACAGGCGCACCTGTAGTACGACCGTTGAAAATCCCTGATAATATCTCTGGTTCATCTCGTTCTCTACGTTCCGTTGAAAATCTTTTTTGTCCTTTCCTACGTTCGAGATCGACCTTCATCTCCTGTTCGTCGACCTCTACACCTGGAGGACATCCTTCGATCAACACACCTACTACTTTACCGTGGCTCTCTCCAAACAACGAAAAACTAAATTCTCTACCTTTCATGATTTACTACCTCATTTAGATCTTGGTAAAAATTCGGATACGATTTACTGACACATTCGGACTGTCTCATCTTACTATTCCCATCTGCTCCTAGTGCCGCGACCGTCAGTGCCATGGCGATCCTATGGTCCCCCATTGGATCCAGCTCAGCACCTTCTAATTCACTTTCCCTGACTATAACTCCGTCTTCTAATTCCTCTATATCCGCACCCATCTTCTTAAGATTTTTAAACATGTTACTGATCCTGTCACTTTCCTTGTATCTAAGTTGTTTACCGGTAAGCAGGGTTTCACCTTCAGCATGTACTCCCAACACCGTCAAGATCGGGAACAAGTCCGGAAAGTCATCGCAGTTACACTCTATACCCTGTAATCCGTTCTTCACAACTCGGACCGCATCACCTTTCCTGCAGACCCGGGCACCGAACCTTTCAAGGATCTCTATGATCTTACTGTCGGCTTGAACGCTGTCCTCGTGTAAATTGACCAACTTGATCTTACCGAACAAAGCCCCTGCAGCTAGAAAAAATGCTGCAGACGAATAGTCACCTGGTACCGAAAAATGAGTCGGCTCTATGTTCCCGTCTACATGATAAGTATCTTGATCCCTTTCTATCTTTACACCGGATCTCCGTAAAACCTCTACGGTCATATCCACATACGGCTCTGAAACCAGCCCGTCGGTAACTCTGATATCTAAACCGATCTTACTTCCAACATACATCATGGCGGTGATGAACTGGGAAGATACCTGACCGCTGATCTCGACTTCCCTTCCTGAAGGCGGTCCCTTTATCTCAACGGGCAGTTTACTCGATCTTGAGCGAGTTTCCACGTCAAGCTGGGAAAGTGAGTTTAGAAGAGGTTCCATCGGTCTTCTCCTAAGACCTTCAGCTCCATCGATCGTGCATCTTCCTTCAGCCAATGAGGCGACTGCTAAAGCTATCCTAGCGGTGGTTCCCGATTCACCTGCGTAAACCTCCCCTCCTTTCACCTTACCATCACTTTTTACTCTTGTCCAATCACCTTCTGCTCCTAAACTTCTAACCGCTTCGAGGGTGTATCTTGTGTCATCACATATCAAAGGGTCTTCAAAATTGGTGATGCCGTCACATAACAGTCCAAGGAAAAGCACACGATGGGTATAACTCTTCGACGAAGGAACTTTCAGTTCTCCTGAAACACTGTTAGCAGGTTCGATGATCATCTGGTACACACCTCTATGGTCTCTCCAAAAGGACTCCATATCTCTTCGACCTCTTTCGGTACTTCAGTTATGGAGTACATCGCAGGTCCCGTCCCCGATAGACCGACGACTTCACTATATTCTAGCACTTCAAACATAGGTCCTGTTTCATACCCTAAGAATCCAGAGTAGACTATACCGTTCAAGAAACTCGCCTTCTTCCATTCTCCATCTGATGCGGAACTAAATATAAGGTCGATGTACGGCCGGATACTTTCAAAATCCACGTTTTTCAGTGAACGGGTTAAGACCGTTCTTTCGGGGATCAAGATGATAACCGGTCTTTTTTCTACCTCCCTCTCGATGATGACTTCCCCTTGAATATTATCGGTCAAACACATACCTCCGAAATAAGAGGCGTAGGCGTCGTCTAAAGCACCGGTCAGTGTAACTCCTGCCCTTTTACTCGCTTGGATACCGATATCTATTATACCTCTATCATCCATCTCTAGATCCAATGCTTCAACGGCGGCTTTCGTTAAGGCGTTGGATACCGCTGAACTGCTTTTCAGACCCTTACCTACAGGTATCTCAGATTCTATAACGAATTCGAAACCAAGATCTCTATCACATCTTTCTTCCAGCACCTCTTTAACGCACCTGACCAGTTCATAATCCGTGTATCTTTCACCCCGGATATCTATCTCACCTTTCAACCCTTCATGGATGATCTCTACCTCGGCTGTAACTTTCAGGTCGATACCTACAGCGCCTCCCATCCCGGTAGCTATCGCATTTATAACTGTCACTGCACTGTGAGCGGAACCTTTCATGATATCTCCTCCATGATTATCTTTCTGATGTGGGCTGGATCGGGTTCTATACCTGTCCATATCTGAAAAGCCTGGGCCGCTTGATATATCAGCATCCAAAGACCGTCGATAGTTTGACATCCTGTCATATTAGCATCCTTTAACAATTTGGTCTCTAAAGGAGAATATACTATATCGAAAACTGTCATATCTTCCCTGATAAATTCAGGATCCACCAAAGACCTGTTGTCATCCATGCCAACGGAAGTGGTGTTGATCAAAATATTCGCCGTTTTAGATTCCCTTTTAAGCACCTCTCTACTTAACCGTTCCACCTTCACTCCGAACTTTTCTAAACTTCTAGCTTTCTCTAAAGTCCGGTTGAGCACAGTAACATCGGAAGTCTTAACCAGTTCGTAAGCGACAGCTTTCCCGGCTCCACCTGCTCCAAGCTGTAAGATCCTTTTGTTCTCGATATCCGTGAAGCGGGATAGAGTTCTTTTAGCTCCTACTCCATCGGTGTTGAACCCTTCGATCATCCCATCGGTTATAGATATCGTATTAGAACTACCTATCATCTCAACTTCCTGTCCCATCTCATCTAGAAAGTCCATCGCCTCTATCTTGTACGGTTTAGTGATGTTCAAACCCTGGATCCTAGAAGTATCATCTCTTACCCCTTTCATAAACGTAGATAATTCGTCTACATCGAACAACCGGTATTCAGCGTCGATCTCATGCTGAGTAAACAGGGAATTATGGATGACCGGGCTCAAAGAATGTTGGATGGATCTGCCGACCAAACCGTAGATATCCTTATCCTTATCTTCATCCATGGTACAGCATCTCCTTGATATCGTTCAACCTCTCTACAGATAACTGGCCGGGAGCGGTTTCGGTTCTAGAAAGACTTCCGTAGGTTACTGGACAATATTTTAAACTGAATATTCTTGATATCATACCTTCTTTTCCCATACAGAAAGAGACCAGGTTCGATCTATCCAATATGAATTCCAAGATCTTCGAGTTGTCTTTGGGAGTATTACAGAAGGTCACTATCTTTATCAGGTCCGGGTCTTTACTATCGATCTTTTCAAAGAGTTCTTCCAGTTCATGAAGATCAGGGGTCTTTTTAAAATCGTGGTACGATACTATCGACCTGGTCGGTGTACCATCTACAAGTTCTAAAACGTCGTCGAGGATCTCCGATTTCAATTCTATATCTATGAAAGAGGGTTCGACGGTCAAAAATTCTTCGAATATACTCAACCTTTTCTCTTCCGATATCTTTCTGATACCACCTTCCTCTTTTCTCCTAATCGTAATCACGTATCTCTTGTCGATCTTTCTCAGATCATCGACATCGTAGTTTTCAAGTGCATCCACTCGGAGTTCAAATATATCGTTCTTTGAACTTTTTACCAAGTCCGCGAATTCACTCGTATCTTTTAGGAAGGTCGTACCGATTATATCAACCAAGTTTTCCACCTTCTTTGGTTTCTTTCAGGCATCTTATGATGAGTTCATCGCTGACCTCTTTTATCTCGACCTCACCGACTTCTTTAGGTAGGATCAGTACAGTCTCGTCGAACCAGTTCTTCTTATCGTCCCGCATAGAATCCAATATCGTTTCAGGGGAAAAATCATGTTGGTAGGGTAGGCCGTATCTCTCCAACAGGTCTCTTGTTATGGACGGATCAAAACCGTATAATTCCTCAGCTATCAAGGAATTTACCATCAAACCCCTCGAGACGGCTTCACCGTGTTTTACTTCGTACCCAGACAGTTTCTCTATCCCATGGCCGACCGTATGTCCCAGGTTCAAGACTCTCCTGATACCGCTCTCCGTGAGGTCCTTCTGAACTATATCGACCTTATACTCCACGCACCTTTTGATCAGATCAATGTCTATACATTCATTATCTTCTTGTAATTTCTCATACACATCTTCTGTCAAAAGGGCATATTTTAAGATCTCACCGAATCCGTTTTTTATCTCGTCCTCGGGTAAAGTGTCCATAAATACGGGGTCGATGAGAACGAAATCGGGCTTGTAGAAAGTTCCTATCATGTTCTTACCGTTAAAATTGATCCCCGTTTTCCCTCCGATAGCTGCATCGACCTGGGCAAGTAGAGTTGTGGGGATAAGTCCTAATTTAGTACCTCTTTTGAAAGTCGATGAGATGAATGCCGATATATCTGTTATCATACCACCACCCAGGGCGATTATCAGAGACTTTCTAGTAAAATCCATCTCGAGTAATTCATTCCAAACGGTCTTCACATGATCCAACGATTTGTTTTCCTCCCCTTCAGGTATCACTAAAGCTTCTGCCTCGACCTGTTCTAAAACACCGTCCAACCAAAGATCCTTGACCCTGCTATCAGTGATAACTACCGTTTTGTGAGGTGAGAGTTCACGGACTATTTCGTTCAGAATTTCTATGATTCCTTCCCCGATTTTGATGTCTCTATTCATCGGTCCAACTCCTCTCGCAGCAGTTCGAGTATGACCTCACCGGGTTCCGTCAGTTCTACAGGTTCGGGATCGGTTCTGCTACCATAAGTTATCAGTTCTAAGTCCTTCAATATCCGAGCATTCAATTTTAAAGTAGAGAGTGACCTCTCAGAATTTTTCGTTATCTCCCTGAGAAAATTATTCAAAGATCTGTTCTCACCATCTATATTCTTCAGCAGAAAGATCTGGTTATCATTCAACGCCCTCAGAAATAGCTCTCTGAATACCTGTAAATTTGGATTGTTTTTATCCGTTATCCGGGCAGTTGATATTGGCGGGGCATCACGACCACTGAACTCTCTAACAATATTATCCCTATATAAATCTTTAGAGTAGATCGACGGACTTTCGTATCGCACTTGCATCAATCCTCTAATCGTTCATAGGCATCCAAGACCAGATCTTCAGTGGTTTCCCATCCGATACACGCATCGGTGATGGATACCCCTCTTTTCAACTCACTTGGATCATCCGATAAAGACTGGTTACCGGGTTCTAAGTTCGATTCCAGCATGAAACCGACTATGCTATTACACCCGTCATCTATCTGATCAACAACATGCCTGAAGACCCTAGGCTGTTTTTCATGATCTTTACCCGAATTCCCGTGGCTGCAGTCCACCACTATATTTTCTGGTAGACCTTCATCTCGAAGAAGGCCCACGGTTCTTTCGATTGAGACTGAATCGTAATTGGGAACGTATCCGTTCCCACCCTTTCCACCTCTCAGCACTACATGACAGTGATCGTTACCTGTTGTATCGACTATACATATCTCACCGTCACGATTTATACCTCGGAAAGAATGGGGATGTTTAGCGGTTTTGATCCCGTTTACCGCGAGCTCTACGTTCCCCTTCGTATCGTTTTTGAAACCAACCGGAACTGAAAGGCCCGATACCATCTCTCTATGGGGCTGCGATTCAGTGGTCCGCGCTCCGATAGCCGCCCAGGATATCAGATCATCTATATATTGTGGAGTGACGGATCCCAAGAACTCCGTTCCTGTAGGTACTCCGATCTCGGCAGCGTATATCAGTAGTTCTCTGGCTTTTCTTAAACCCGTATTGATATCGTAGGATCCATTGAGATGAGGGTCATTTATCAGTCCTTTCCAGCCTAAAGTAGTTCTGGGTTTCTCTAGATACGTCCTCATGACCAGTAAAAATTTATCTCCTACTTTTTCAGATAGGTCTTTTATCTTATCCGCATAGTCTTTGGCTTCTTCTATATCGTGTATCGAGCAGGGACCGGCGATTATCACCTTTTTCCTACTCTCTTTATCCAAGATATCTTTTATTTCTTTTCTTCCCTTCTCTACATTTTTCATCATTTCTTCAGACACTGGCAATTCCTGTTTCAACTCAGCCGGAGTCATAGTCCTTCTATAGCTATCTACATTCCCGTCAGTTATTTCTCTACACATTATATCCTCTCCTGAAATAGATTTTTAAAAATATGGTAATACATGGCCTGTTCAACCCAACCGTAAAATTCCTAAGAATAGAGATAGAAGTGCTCTCATCATTGCTTTTTCCGTCTTTCAGCGGGGCAGTGTATATTGGTGGGGCATCACGACCATCGGAAACTCATGAACATCCCCTATATATATGATATTGGACAGGTCGACCTGTCTACAACTTTGAAGTCAATAAACGACTACACTCTTGACTCCCTCGATCTTCTTGATATCGTCAACAGCATCCATAGGAACGGATGATTCGGTGATAACATACAGTTTCGCTTCCTCGGTAAATTCTGGATCCTCGGTGATGCACTGCCTGATACTGATCCCGAGTTCAGATATCTTATTGGTAACACCTGAAAGGATACCTATCCCATGGGGATCGTCTGGGATTATCTCTATCAGACCCGCATCGATATCCATGGCAACGTCTTTGAAGAATGCGGTAGCTTTCAAATTTTTGAATATCTTAGACAGCTCCTCATTGTTCTGGATGGTGTTTATTGTAGCATCAACTGTTCTTCGGTCAACATCTAAAACCCTACCTATACGGGAAGACGACATCTGGAC
>JAWOGF010000063.1:0-7993 GCA_046497075.1 Candidatus Saliniplasma sp. | reverse complement strand
ATTACATCGAGATCCGTTACGGGAACACGACATACACACAAGACATCCAACTCTACGAAGAAAACATATCTAACGATTCAGGGAAGATCTACCATTCCGGTGGATCACGTATTTATGTGGATGTATAACAAAAAAAAACACAAATTCAAAGATCACCATATTTTTTATGAGCTTTATCTATTGTCATTATCTCTGTGATTCTAATTTGCTGTTCATCTTCAATTATTACATAAAATGCTGTCCAAGACCTACCGATATGCAAACGATAGATATCCTCATCAGGTAAGCTCAATTTTTCTTTATCTCCTTTTCCCGAATCAGGATATGGATTTGTAACAAGCTTTTTAAGATTATTTCTAATAATCCTCTGGCTTTTACCATCCAATGATTTTAGAAATTTTTGTATTTTCTCTGTGATAAATAATCTATATTCTTCCCGTTTCTTCCCACTCATCAAGATCTACTTCCACTAGTTCCTCTTCTTCCATATCTTTGATATCTTTGGCTTTTCTAATCAATTCTAATCGGTTATGTTCTTGGATCAATTCTTCTAACAATTCATCATAAGTCTGTCCAGGTTTTTTCATCGAATGGAGTTTTTTCCATCTTTTTTCTGTAACAGGTATTCTCTTTTCAGCTTTCATACTTACAATATTTACAATCCTTACAATATTTATAGTTTTTCAATGATCTAAACTTACTCCATTAACACCATGTAAACAGGCTATAGCTTCCATCAATTGCCTGATAGCATCGTAATAGTCTCTCAGAACCTGGGATGGAAACCTTTCCTCATCTGTTTCTTTAACCCTCTCCAAGATCTTATCGCTCATTTTGACCAATGCCTTTGCCTTGTCGGGATCCGGTTTTACTTCTCTCATCTCAAAACCTCAAGATATCCATAAACGACTATTCCATTTGCTATGTTGTTCCTCAATTCCTTAGGATAATCTCCCAAACGTTCTTTAAAATGGATCTGGATTTTTCTATTTAACAAGGTTTCATGATCCGACAGATCTACCTCTTCACCGTTAGCTTGAACGTAGATATCTATATCGCTTCCTTCTATATCCTCTCCCAGGGCTGCAGATCCGAACAAAACCATGCAGTCCGGGTTGAACTTCTGCTCGATGAACTCGAGCAAGCCGCTGGAGAACAATCGATACTGAATGTCCAGTTTTTTGTAAAGTTTAAAGGTATCATTTTCAAGTCTTTTATAAATAGGATAAGTACGCTCGCCACGTTCCAGTTTTTCAACCTCGATCACGCCCAACCTCTCCAGGTCATCCAGATGATTTTTCACGGAGGTATGAGATAGATCGGCTTTCTCCGATATCTCCCTCAAATAATGATCCTGGGCAGGTTCATCGAAGAAGACTTGAGCCACCTTCCATGTACTACAATTTTGTAACATCTGTGCTAAATATGTAATATCTGCTACATAAATGTAACGGTTAAAAGAAACTATCTTATTATATACTTTTTATCCATATCTCTGAAATTGTTTTCAAAATAAGGACGCTTTAAAACCTCTTCTAGAATCTGTCTAGAAATCACTACTGTGATCCTTTTCTGCCTTTCTAATTATCTCGGCTGGTTTCCCGTCCCAAAAGACACTAAATAAAAATTCATTCGACTTTTTCTTCTGGATTAATCCCCCTGAAACCTCCTTTTTCAAAGGCTTCAAGTAATTCATTATCAGAAGTTAATACGACGATCTCTTCTTCTAAAACCCTATCGACCTCTTTAACAGTTTGATATTGGATAGAATCTAAAGTCTTCAATGCATATTCAGTCACATTCATAATACTCTCATTAATCGTTTCCTCAGTTACAGGTACAATCGTTAGTTTTTCCGTGATCTCTTCGAATGATGTTTTCAAAGCATTCTGAAATTCGTCTTGAGTAATTATATTTCCTTTCTGTTTTCTCTTAAATGCAGAGGTTATCTCAAGCAAAGAAAGAGAAGATATAAAGGCTTCTTTTTTCGTATTGACTAACTCTTCAAAGACATCATCGACGAACTTCGTACCTTTCTCTTCATGATATCTTTTAACCAACGCGGAAGTGTCAAAAAAATATATCATCTCATTCCCTTTCTGAGATTATGTAATCTGACATCGATCCATCGATCCTTGCTAAACTTTCTCGTACTTCCTCGATTGACAAACTTTTACCACCATATCTCTCATTGATCTTATCAATTATCTCCATCATTTTCTCCTTCTTGTGTCTATACATACCTAGTGCTATAACTTCTTCCAAATTATGAGATTTTGATTTTTGATGGTCGATATCTATGTTACTCATCAAACAAAATAGGATATCTAGATTATTTATAATTTATCTTTGAGTTAGAAACCGCTTTAAGTTTCAGTAGGTCCTTCATGGAAAAGAAGAGGTGCATCCGATACCGATGTCCACACAATCGCTTCCTTACCGATGTATCGATGTTTAAAACCAACATACTCCACACTCTCCCACCGACACTATCCTCACAGCCACTACACCTCGGTCCAAATCGATGGGCACACCACTATAAATATTCCTCTAACCTAACCTCACAACAGTTCCAATATTTAAATTTATTAGAACTATTTCTGTAATCACGGTATCACATAGCCATTCAGATCAAAAATATCTTTTCAAATAGGCATCTGGCTCCAATATTTCTATCCCAATATTTTGCAAAACTCGGCAGTTTCTACTGGAATTCACTTTCTGAATTCCATCGAATATCAGAATTATGGAATAATTCTAATTTAGTGGCAATTTTGTTATGAAATTGCCACACTATTTAGAATTTTTAAAAAAATTCTGAAACAAGCTGCTACCTTTCACATGCGTCACGAGTCTCTATGACCGAGTGTGTACAGGATTGGCATCCCTCCACCCTCGAACGGAGTTCTGCGGAAAAGAAGGAATCTATGATTCCTGCATGAAGGATGGCAGACGAGAATACTGTAAACATCAAAAATAAATTATCAGCTTGAATTTCAAAAAACCTTAGGACCACGGAGGTCGGTGGGACGGATTAAAGAAAAATCGATTTGATTACCCATCTAAATAATCAATAATATCCATAGTTTTTATGAGCGTCACCTATGTCGAGTAGTTCATGGACAAGTACAAGCTTTTTTTCTTCATCTACGGTATATATAGCAGTATGGGACCGACCGATATGCATCCGGTAAGCTTCTTTTCCTTGATAAACAATTTTTTCAGTATCGCCTAACCCTGAATCGGGTCTTGGATAGGGATCGTCCTCAAGTTTCCCCAAATTCTTTTTTATTATATTTTTACTTTTTTTATCTTGAGACTCATAATAGGGCTGGGCATCTTTTTCGTGTAGAATAACTCTATACTCCATTCAGTCCAGCTCGTCAAGATCCTTGAAGCCCTCTGGCGCCTTCTCTTCGTTCTCTTCGATCCTCTCAAAAAGCTCCTTACGATTTTGTTTCCAATGCTCTTTTAGCAATTCTTCTATGACCTCATCATAGGACTCGCCTACATCTTTCATCTGATGGAGTCTTTTTCGATTTTCTTCAGATATGCGAATTTTCTTATCAGCTTTCATCTTTATCCTCTCAGTACCACATGAGGTACATAGGCCCCATGTTATACATATAAACTACTATCCAACCTATTAAGGTTTTTGCTTACTTTTAGATAATACTAGAAAAACTCTTTCAAGGGATGGAATCCTGAAGATTTAGGCGGAGGAGCATGTCAATGCCCAACATCACAGATGGCAGTCAATACAGCCCTTTCCATTCAACTTCTTTTATTTCTTCAAAATCATCATCGTCAGAAACGATAGTATGTACGCCGTTACTGGTGGCTACAGAGAGATGTATTGCATCTCTTGGTTTTAGCTTTTCATACTTTTTCTGATAATTGATCATACGAAAAGCATCCTCGGAGGTCACATCAAATACACGCAGATTTGGAAATTCTAAAATCCTTTCGCCTTCTTTTAATGCCTTTTCTCTGCCAGCTTCTCTAGAGATGATCCATACGACTTCATCTAATGTCAAAGAAGAAGTGCAGGCCTCTATCTCTCCTTTAACCATCTTTTTCAGCCAATCCGCAGCTTTCCGTGATCGGTCACCCTCATATAGCGCTGGAAGAATGAAAACATTGCTGTCAAAATAAAACAAATCAATCACCGAACTGAGAATAATAGCGTGAATCCCAATCGATATCTTCTGGCTCCTCTTTTTTCTCTATTTCAGAAAGATATTCGTCTAGAATCCTATCACCATCGTGAGCCTCAATTATTATTTTATCTTCTTCGACCCGAAAAGACAGTTTTTCTCCTGAATGGAGGTTCAACATCTCTCTTATGGGCTTAGGTATCACCACTTGTCCTCTCTCACCTAATTTGGATCTGATCTTTATCATTCATACCAACAAGTATGATATTTTCATACTCGTTTATTAAATTTTCTCTTGTAACCCAATACTGCTTCGTCACACCGACTCTATCCTCAACAGCTCGGTCCAAACCGATGGTCACACCACGATTTTCCACTCACCTCACAACTATCATAGTGTTAAAAATCTGTACCGATGATAGGTTTGCTATAGCACTATATTAGAAACATGAAAGGAATTTAAGATGTATCCTCCTTTTTATGAACCATTCAACTTCCATGGATATAGAACTCTTTAGTTTACGCACTGATAATAAAGTAGAGTTATACTTCCTTATTTACATAACTTGTTCTTTATAAATATTCTGTAAGTTCTTCAAGAGTTCCTATCTCATACCTCGGTTCGTACTCATCACATGACCTGCGATCACGGTTAAGCCAGATTCCATTGATTCCGGCATTCTCTGCTCCTATAACATCATTTTCTATGGAATCACCGATGTGGACTATCTGACATCCATCACAATCAAATTTAGAGTACGCATGTTCAAATATCCTTTTATCTGGTTTCTCCACACCCACATCCTGAGAGAATACCACAAAATCAAATATACCCTCTAGCCCACATTTTTCAGGATAGCTGTTTCCATTGGATAGGAGTCCAATTGTGTATCTTTCACTCAAGTGATTTAAAACGTGTATCACGTCTTCATAAAGCTCGATGTCTTCGAATCTATGTTTGAGGTATGTATCGTTCAATATTTTAGCGAGTTCATCATCTTCTCTTCCAACTTCTCGAAGACTTTCTTTGAATGATTCCAACCTCACCTCTTCTAGATTGGTGATTTCACCTTTGAGCTCATCGAAAATCCTATTCCTGATCTCGATTAGCTTGTTCACATCAAGTTTTTCAGCAGCTTTTTTATCAGCTTGCTCAAGTTTTTCCATCACTTTCTCAAGAGAATGTATCATCACCTTCTCGAAGTCCCAGAGAGTGCCGTCTCCGTCAAAAGAAATGATCCGGATGTCCTTTTCTTTTAACTCTTCCATCATTGTCCCGCTGAAGCGGATAAAATTCAACTATTAATATCTTTCTTTGATATCATATACAACCATAAAAACGGTTTTGAACGGTTAAGTGCGATTTATCTCTGGATGAGCGTCGATTTGATTTTTGAAATCCTTTGGTATCCTTACAGACATAGTAGGCATGTAATCTCATGTTTTTTTAAAAAGACGGACCTATCTAAATCTTAAACTATTATCCGACCATCTCCCGGATCGATGTCATCAAATCTCTCCTTTACCCTAAAAACACGTCGAGACCATGCTCTGATAAGTTTCGAACAACTTCTTTTTTAATGTCCTCGTACTTAGGTGGGTTGACCAGTAACACGTCTAGGTCCCGCTCCCATTCTTTTTTAGATATACTTAAGGAAACCTCATGGTCTCCTCCAACGACTTCCATCTTATCGAGAAACAGTCCCTTGTTCACCGGGGTATCCTGTTTCAACAAGAACCAGATATCGTAAAGATCTCTCCCCTTCGATCTGGAAGTCAAAGCTCGTAATTTTTCTGCAAGTACCTCCTCTTTACGAAGTCCTAGAACAGAAAGAACCCTCAACTCAGGGTATTCAAAGAACAGCCTTGTCCACTCGGGCTCTAAAAAAACGTCGTCCCTTTTTGATATCTCAATGTTGATACTTCCTATAGATTTTTCAGAACCGGTAAAAAGAGGACCTCGATATCTCAATCGTCCATTGAACGAGATCTCTTCATCTTCCACCTTATCAACTGTCGCTTCAACACCGTAAGCCTTCAGTCTATCGGATACCCCATCCATCAACCTTTCTATGTTCACTTCATCGTAGACCGTAAAATCTAGATCCTCGGAAAACCTATCCAAACCGTAGGCGTGCTTCAGGTAAGTTCCTCCTTTAAACACCAAAGAATCATCCTCACTATAGAGTTCGTTCAAGAACAAAGATTGGATATAATCCTGCTCCAGTAGATGCAGCGGTAATCCTTTCCCGTGGATATCTCTTAACTGACTTCTGGTTATCATCTTACATCACTCTTCACATATAATTTCCATTCCGATCTCAATACGGATATCTCTTGATCCGGATCAAGTTTTGTGTAAGTATCGATGAGTTCCTTCAGCTCATCTTTTTCAAATTCGATATCTTTCTTTTCCAACATATATCCCAAACGAGATGCAACTGCAGAACTTCCAGCCAATTTACAATAATCGATAAGTCTATCTGTATTTAATTCATCTGAGATCGCATCTTGTATCTGTGATATACCTCCGGAGTACTCCGGATGTCTTAAACAGTCTATCACGGTCTTCTCCATATCGGAAACCACCACTTTCCCGTATCTTTCGTATCCAAAGAACAGTGATCTTTTCACCGTAACATACTTGATCTTTTGTCCCTGAAACTTCAATGGTTTTTTTCTTTTGGTAGTCACAAGAAACACCGCCCTTGGGACTTGATCTGTCATGCCGTGGTAGTGCAATGCACTCCAGAAAGCGATGTAAGACGGTTGGAATATTTCCGGTACGATCTCATATATATCGAGTTCGTTCCAAACTTCATTCAAGATGAATTTGCCTCTTTCTACCCGCTTGACTAGATCCTTCTCGATCATATTCCCTATTATACGGTAAGTGTTTTCTTTGGATATGTCTAGAAAACGATTGACATCTCGGTGAGTGAACACGACCATGTCTCTGGATCTTATCTCGGAGATCACCTGGGCTTCCCGCCTAGCTATACTTTCCATGTAATCAAGTTATACGATAATCATATAAATAGTTTACACGAATTATAGGTAGATTTTTAACATCATACCACGACGATGGTTCAGAAGAACCCGGCCATCTATTGTCCGGGTTCTTCTTCTTCGGGTACCTCCTCACCATCTACAGGGGGCTCCTGTTGGACCCAAGGCTCTTCTGGCGGAACATCTAGATCATGCCAACGGGGTTCAACAACCGCATCTATCTCCTCTTCATCTTGGTATTCGGGGTACTGCTCTTCTTTGGATTTTCTTCGCATCACAAAGAACACAACGAGCAGTAAGATCAGCACTAAAAGTATACCAAGTGCCAACCACCATATCGGGAAACTAGTTCCGGAATCATCTTCAGAAATCGAGAAGTCCCATGTGTGATCTTCTAACAGGTTCGTTCCCTCTGTACTGAATGCATCGGATGTTATGGTCACAGTGTAATCGCCTTTCTCAAGATCACTATCCGGTTCAAACGTCATTACAGTACCTTCATCGTTCCAATTAAACGAACCCGATACTTCTTCATCGTCTTTCATCAATGTGAAAGCGGATTCAACCGAGGAAGTATCCATACTCATATCGAACTCGATAACGATATCATCGTCGAAGTCAACGTCTTCACCGGAGGGAGTACTTGATACGATACTTGGATATTCATGAACCAGCGTAACGCTCACATCGATCACGGCGGAATCTGATAAGCCTTCAGGATCTTCAACGGTTATGGTCACATCCTCTTCCGTAATACCACCATAATAATTGAATATGATCTCGTAGCCATCCACGGTAGCATAACTAGAATCAGTTGAAAAGCTGAG
>JAWOGF010000065.1:0-12584 GCA_046497075.1 Candidatus Saliniplasma sp. | reverse complement strand
GCGGCTCTTTTTTTATAGACTCGGGCTAGCTCGGCTAGTTTATAGTATTCCTTCAACTTTTTCTTCTCTTCCTCGGAGAGCTCATTTTTATCCTTATCGATAATATCGGGATCATCGTAGGACCTTAAAGGTACCAACATGGCGGAACCACAGGAGGGACATTTTGGTTTTCCAATATCTTTGATCCTTTTCCGACGTCTTGTTCCACAGCGCAGGCACTTCATCACCACCATCTCAGATTCTAATCTCTCTTTGAGGGCCATCAAAACTGCATGACTGACCCTATCTGGACTTAGGAACTCTTTATGTTTCTCCAGTCCGGCTTCTCCCAATGGAGATATGCCCGACTGAGATACGACAAGTTCTATCTCACCGGTTTGAATCTTTTCGAGTAAACTCTTGGTCCTTTCGATATCCATATTGTCACGAAGGGTCTTTTTTACAGCCTCCCTGTAAAGAGGAGTATCCTTGAATGCATCTATGAGTCTATCGATATTGATCTTCCTGTAATCGACATCTTTCTTGACCGCTCCAAATTTTTTAGCAACATGTAGGAACTTCCACCTGAAGAAAGACGAATGCGTGATCGACTTCTCCAGCAGTTCTTCTAATGTTTCAGGGTCAGTGTCTTTGAAAACAGATTCGATTTTAGAAGGAAACACTCTACGAGGTAACCGCATCATGATCCTATAAGGATCTATCTGAAGTCCTACACTCTCACCTAATCTGGCTGATATCAATGATGCGAATAGACGTCCAAAAGTTTGGTTGATCAGTGTTCCAAAGCAGGAATTCACAACGACTGTTTCTTTACCTATCTCTACAACAACTTTGTCATCGGTAGGCATTGGATGCTCATTCTGAGACAGTAGGAAGTCCTCGAATTCACTTTTGGTTTCTTCCTCTACTGGGTAATCCTTAAACTTTCCATCCCATCCGATCCCTCTTAACTCACCGACCTCCTGTGCTACCTCGAAAGGGACCGGGATATCTTCACCGCTCCAATCTGGTATCTTCCCCAAATCCTTTACCGGATTAACAAGAACTTCTTCGTCCTCGATATCTATAATCCTCCATGCCTTACCCTGCAGAGTTATCACCCCTCCTATCTCACCTTTACTGGCAACGAAACTCTCATCTAGTGTTCCGATTATGGAATCGGATGCCATATTTTTCATCAAGAACGTCTTCTCATCGGGTATCATGGATATGTTATCGTAAAAGTAAGTTAGAGATGCCCTTCTCTTCCCTATCTTGCCTTCATCTTTCCAGATCACTCGTATCTCCGCCAACTGTTCTAGAAGTTCCTCGTACTCCTCTATAGTCAGATCTCTAAATGGATATGCCTTTTTTACGACATTATAGAATCCATCACTATCTATTTTTTTATCCGAGTGTACTGATGAGATGATCTGGTTAGCCAGTACACTCATAGGTTTTTCAGGGATATCCGTAAGTTCTAGATCTCTTTCTAAAGACCTTTTAGATATCACCGCAGCCTCTGCGATATCGTCCATGGAAGTAGTTACTATCTTACCCTTTGAGACCCGACCGATCCGATGGCCAGATCTTCCCACTCTTTGTACGTAACGTGTCACCTGTCTTGGCGATTGATATTGTATAACAAAATCCGTTTCTCCCAAGTCGATTCCGAGTTCCATAGAAGATGTACATACGAGAGCTTTTAGATCGCCTGTTTTGAACCGTTCTTCCACCTCGATACGAGACTCTTTTGAAAGGGAACCGTGGTGAACGCCTATAGGATAATCTTCTAACCAAAGTTTGAAACTAGAAGCTATCGATTCAGCAGCATCTCTAGTATTAACAAATATCAAAGTACTCTCATGCTCGTCGATCAATTCCTTACACCGTTTGATGGTAGCGGCATTTTCGACATCGGTCTTCATGACCTCCGCTAACTTTTCCTCTTCATCACCCACACAAGGCTTTTCAACTGCAACCTCGAGTTCATGGTCACCGGTTATCTCTATGATCTCCGCTTCCCTTCCGCCTCCAGCTAGAAAGCGCTTCACCCTTTCTGGACTGCCTACTGTTGCAGACAGACCCACCCGCTGGAAATCTTTTTCGGTTAGTTTTTCAAGTCTTTCAAGTGCTAGGGATAATTGACTGCCCCTTTCATCTACTGCTAGTTCGTTCAGTTCATCCACAACTACGTACTCTACGTTCTTCAATCCGTTTCGGAGGTGCTTGCCCGTGAACATTATCTGCAGGGTCTCAGGAGTTGTTATCAGAACGTCAGGGGGATTCTTAGATTGTTTTCTTCTTTCCTTCCTTGATGTATCACCGTGCCTGACACTCACGGAAAAATTTAATCGCTCCGAGAACTCTTCGATCCTGCTCACCATGTCTCTGTTGAGGGCTTTTAGAGGTGTTATGTAAAGCAGCTTGAATCCATCCCTCTCTTGCCTTTCTAAAATATTGTTTAGAATAGGTAGGAGTGCCGCCTCGGTTTTACCGATGCCGGTCGGGGCTATCAAAAGTGTATTATTCCCCTTTATGATCGGGGGTATAGCAGCTTCCTGAGGTTTTGTTTCATCAACTATTTTTAGTTCATAAAGGACCTGTAGGATATCTTCAGATAATAGGTCAAAAGATCCCAATAACACCACCTTATTGGGGCGTCGGTTGATGTTCGGGCGCTGGGATCGGGATACTCTTGATCTCTAGAAGTTTGGCCAATTTGTCAAGCAATTTTTCCTTCTTTTCTTCGCCGACCAGTGCGTTTTCTAAAACTTCTCCAAGGTTATCCACTGGTATGATCTCGATCTTGTCTTTGTATCGGTCTTCCAAAACCACATCTTTAAGATTGGATTTTGGTATCAATATTCTTTTCATCCCGCTTTCGGCTGCTGCTTCGATCTTAGCTGTAACTGCTCCAACCGGTAATACCTGTCCTCTCACACTCAGGGAACCGGTCATAGCTGTTTTTTGATCGATCGGGATATTTTCCAATGCGGATATGACCGCTGTTGCCACGGATATAGATGCTGAATCTCCTTCTACACCTTCTTGGGTACCGATGAACTGGATATGTACGTCATACTTCGAGATATCTTCTCCAGTATATTTCTTGATCAAGGCAGAAACGTTCTGTACAGCTTCTTTTGCGATCTTTCCCAGTTTACCAGTGGCTACCACCCGCCCTTCTTCTTTTGAATGTGCGGGTGTAACTTCAGAAGCTATCGGTAGGACGATACCGGAGTATTCCGACATCCCACTGTGGTCTCCTCCCATAGCTGCTAAACCGTTAACTATCCCGACGCTCTCGCCTTCGGTCTCATAGGTGCTGTACTCTTTTCTTTTCTTGATATACTTATCAGCGACCTGCTGCTCCAGTGACCTAGCACTCCTCTTTGCCTTCACGACGTCTTCAGGAGTTACCAGACTGTGACCTTTTTCGACTGCGAGATCACCGGCCACTCTTACTAAACCTCCGAGTTCTCTCAATCTCAAAGTCAATTCTCCTCTCTTGTTAGCTCTCCTCTGAGCCTCTCGGAGAACTTCTGTTATAGCACCTTTATTAAAATGAGGGATTTTTCTTTCGTCTTTCTCTATCTCCTGAGCGATGAATCGTATAAGATCCAATCTATTCTCGTGAGTATCGTCCATGGTATCGTTTACGTACACTTCATAACCATATCCTCGGATACGAGATCTGAGTGCGGGATGCATACCACCATATGCCCTTCCATCTTCATCTCTAGCCCCATATATCGAATCGAGATTACCGGCTGCAACAAGAATAAAATCGGTAGGCACCGGTTCGCTGTGAACCATCGCACCGCTACTCCTCTCACTCTGACCAGTTATGGGGAATTTTCTTTCCTGCATAGCGGTTAAGAGTTTCTGCTGTGATCCCATATTGAGCATGTTGATTTCATCTATGAAAAGCACTCCTTTGTGAGCGTCATGTATGGCCCCGACCTCTACTCTTTGGTGTGCTGGAGTTTCTAATCCACCGCTCTGGAAAGGATCGTGCTTCACATCTCCAAGCAGTGCACCAGCCTGAGCTCCTGTCGCATCTATGAAGGGAGGTTTCTCCCCAGGTTTGTGTTCAGTCAGTAATTTAGGTATATTCTCTTCACCGTCACCGCCCATAGCTCTTGGATTAGCTCTCATAGCTATCATGAGCATAGCTGCGGCGAGTATGGCGAAAAATACGATCATGAACTCGCGGGTAATTATCGAAAGCATTATACCCGCACCGACGATCAATGCTAAGATCAGGATCATCGCCTGATTCTTCTTTTGCGATTTTGTCTGAGCCTTCGCTCGATGACTATCGACTATATCCCTTCCTTTACCCGCCGGTACTTTTCTGATCTTTGGATTGTTCTTGTCCTTCTCACTGGGCAAACATAAGATATCTTCTAGCTCCTCAGATGAAAGGTAATCCGTCATGGATTTAGCGATCATGGATTTACCCGTACCTGGAGGGCCGATCAGCATGACGTGTCTGTGTTGTTTAGCAGCCTTCTTTACGACGCTTACAGCTTCATCCTGGCCGATCACCTGGTCAGCCAACATCTCTGGAACTTCTACATCTCTCGTAGTGTTCACATCGATGTCTCTGATCCATTGGTCCACAGGAGGCACTTCTACTTCGCTGTTTCCTGAAGAATTTTCTTCAGTTTCCTTTTCTTTTTTAGATACATCACTCATTAGTTACACCGGCAGGGTTAATTTCATGTAGCGCTCATATTTATAAACTTTTGGTGTTCTCTTCAGACTTCATTTCTATTTTTAACTTCTCTAGGACTTCTTCTACTGAGGAACATCCCTCCACGGCATCGACATCCCACGATCCAATACCCAGTATCCTTTTACCGTATTTATTGGCCATAGAGATCTCTGATAGAGTTCCATACCCTCCGTCGACTGCAACTACTATGTCACCGTTTAGCACTACAAGACTATTCCTGAGCATACCGAGTTTAGTTACGATAGCGTGATCTAAATATTCATTACCCTCCTTTCGATCTCCAGATGGGAGTATACCGATAGTAGTTCCACCGGCGGATTTAGCTCCTCTGCAGGCGTATTCCATGACACCCCCTCTACCGCCGCAGACTAAAACCATATCCAGTTCTGCGATGCCTTTACCTAGTTTCTCAGCTCGTTCACAGTCCCTTTCTGTACAACTACCTATGTCTCCACCGATCACACTTACATACATCATGTCACATACCCTCTTTCGATGATTTATCTCTTTTGTAATTATATCTTTTGTAAAATAGTTCAAAATAAAGATTAAAGAAAGTAATGGTTTTTATCCGTTCATCTGCCGTTTAGCTTCCCCGTATCCAAGTTCGAAGGCCTTTTTGTTGATCTCTATGAATTTCTCAGGTACCTGTTTTTCTATGGACTCTATAATTTCCTCTTTACTCACAGGTAGTACGTCAGTGGCCGTTAAAGCTCCGATCATGACTATGTTCTGGGTTATAGCTGCACCAGCTTCTTTAGCAAGTTTCTCGGCATCTATCTTCAGCAGTCTATCTGTTTTTTCTTCTAGTGATGCGAACATCTCTTCCACTTCAGGATATTCTCCATCTCCAACACTCACTGTGAACGGAACTATGGGTGAGATATTTGTTACAATCCACGTATCTTTCGAGGCCTTTTCCAGTGCACGATACGCCTCTATTGGCTCGAAACTCAGTACTGCATCGGCCTCTCCACTTCCTATGAGCGGGCTGTATACCTTATCACCTATTTTGACGGTCGTCCATACTACCCCACCTCTCTGAGCCATACCGTGTACTTCGCTCATATAGACGTCCATATCTCTCTCTAAAGCTGCTTTTCCCAACACCTGTGAGGAAAGTAATATGCCCTGTCCGCCCACACCGACTATCTCCAGATTTGTTCTGGTCATTGTTCCACACTCCTTTCAATAGCGTCAAAAGGACATACCTGAGCACATTGGCTACACCCAACACATAAGGTTTCATCGATATGCACCCTGTCTCCATCCCTGACCAAAGCGATACAACCAAGTTGATTGGTGCAGATATGGCATTGTTTACATTTATCTTGATCAACCTGGAATTTTCCCCAATCGACTTGACGCTGTTCGATCAAAGCACAGGGATGTTTAGGAACTACAACCGATATCCCATCGTGTTCTAGAGCATCCTTGAAAACTTGGATGGTCTTATCGATGTTGTAGGGGTCAACGGTTTCAACGAATTCGACCCCAGCGCCTCTAGCAAGATCTTCGATAGATGCCATCGGTGCGGGGTCACCCATACCGGTTTTACCGGTTCCAGGGTGAGGTTGATGTCCCGTCATAGCTGTAGTACGGTTGTCCATGATCACGTAAACAAAATCGTGCTGGTTGTAGTGACCACTCACAAGACCTGGCAGTCCTGAATGGAAGAATGTAGAATCTCCTAGGAATGCGAATACCTGCTGATCCGTATTCTTTGAGAATCCACCGGCCGCTCCGACGCTTGATCCCATACAGAGTAAATAATCCGTGGTATTCAACGGATCTTGGATACCAAGAGTGTAACATCCTATATCACTCGAATAAATCGCTTCTTCCCCCCCTATAGCTTTTTTCACTGCGTAGTATGTTGCTCTATGTGGACATCCTGGACACAGTGAGGGAGGTCTTGATGGCAATTCATAATCTTCTACGTCGAGCGGTTCTTTTCCCAAGTCCACATCTATCAATTTTGAAAGGGCATCCTGGACCCTATCCGGATCGAATTCGTACAATCTTGAAAAGTGTCCCGTGTGCTTACCATATATTTCCAACTCCGGATTCACGTCTTTAGCTAATGCTTTCACTTTATCTTCTAAGAAGGGTTCCAGTTCTTCAACTATCAATACTCTTTCCGCGTCCTTGATGAATTCTGATATCTTACCTTTTGGTAGAGGGTTACTCATACCGACTTTTAGTATCGATATCGGTAGGTCTTTTTCTTCTTTAGCTTCGTAGATATAATTGAACCCTGCTCCAGAGGAGATGACTTTTAGTTCAGGTTCTTCGCTTTCGTACACCTTTGTGAAATCGCTCTTCTCAGTGATGTCTTCTGCCTTCTCCATCTTTTTAAGCAGTTTAGGATGGTTATTTACCGAGTTCTGGGGAACCGCTACGAAACGGGCGGGATCCTTATCGAAGTGCCCGCGTTCAGCCGGTTCTTTGATCTCATCAAATGTGACTACACCCCGGGCGTGATTGACCCTTGTAGTCGTTCTGATTAGAACGGGTAGTTCCAGCTCTTCAGATAGAGAGAACCCATACTTGACCATCTCTTTTGCTTCTTGAGGTGTAGTGGGTTCCAACATCGGGATGTTACCTAACTGGGAATAGTACCTGTTGTCCTGTTCATTCTGACTCGAATGCATGGACGGATCGCCGGCAGCCACGATTACGAGGCCTCCACGAACTCCCGAGTACATCAGTGTCATCAAGGCATCGGCTGCAACGTTCACTCCCACGTGTTTCATCCATGCCATCGCACGTCTACCGGATGCCGCCGCAGCTGCAGCAGTTTCTAAAGCCACTTTTTCATTGGCGGAATACTCGAAGTACATCCCATAATCTTTAGCTATCTTTTCGAAGGTGTTCCCGATCTCCGAGGAAGGAGTCCCAGGGTAGGTCGAACCGTGTCCTATCCCTCCTTCGAGTGCACCTCTTACTATAGCTTCGTTACCTAACAGTAGTATCTTCTTCCCAGGTTCATCTTCTAAAAGTTCTTTCATCTACTCACCTTTTGATATGTGATATTTCATTCGTTCTCACTCATCAGTTCCTCTTTCTGAAGGAGAAGTTCCCATTCTCTATCCACATTCTTCTGGATCTTTTCGACCTCTTCCTTGGGTAGATGTCTGAATCTACCCTGGAGTTTAAAATACTCCTTCACTGGAACTTTTTCTTTTGGTTTCTTATAAATATTGTATTCCCCGTCCTCTATTTCATAGAGTGGGAAAACGCAACTATCGACAGCCAACTTCGCAAGTTTGACGGTATTTGACGGATCAGATCTCCATCCCGTTGGACACGGTGCGTAGATATGTATGAATTTTGGACCGGGTATCTCCTTTGCCTTCTTTATCTTCTCGATCATGAGTTCGGGGTGACCTATGCTCACCGTTGCTGCATACGGGATCCCGTGGGCTTTAGCGATCTCCATCATATTCTTCTTGGGCTGTTTTTTCCACTCTTTCTTACTACCCACTGGAGTTGTAGTTGTCCAGGCTCCGTAGGGTGTCTCACCACTCCTCTGGATCCCGGTGTTCATGTAAGCCTCGTTGTCGTACATTATTTGAATTGTATCCGTACCCCTTTCGATACATCCAGAGAATGCCTGCAAACCAATATCTGCAGTACCTCCATCACCGGCGAAACCAACCACGGTGACTTCTCTTGGATCTACGCCTTTAGCCTTCAATGCTGCCCTGACTCCCGAAGACGATGCACCTGTCGTTTCGAAGGCCGTGTACAATAATGGTATATCGAGATTCCTCGATGGATATACTCCAGGTATGACGGCCCAGCAGCAAGCTGGTATGTTGATTATTGAATCTTCACCCACCGCTTTAAGTACGTACCTCATAGCATGTCCTGCGCCACAACCTGGGCAGGCGGTGGTTCCTTTTCTCATCAGTTCCTTTTCCGGTATCTTAGCCATAATTATCGCCTCCATTTATCCTGGTTGATCTTAAGATCGACCCACTCGATTTCCTCATCTAGTCCTTTATCCTGTAAAGAGATAGCATCCTGCATTATATTTTTCAGGATCTTAGGCGTTAGGTCTCTACCACCCAGTCCGACTATGTAGTCTTTGACTATCGGGTCGTGATGATTATAGATAGCGTCTTTGATCTCTCTAGCGGTATCTCCTCCGTGTCCGAAGGTATAGCTTCTATCGAGCACACCAACTACGTTTACATCTTTGATCAATTCCCTGAATTTTTCCACAGGGAATGGCCTGAATGTCCGGAGTCTAGCGAGACCTATATTGTATCCTTCTTCACGCAGCTCGTCTATAACATCTTTAGAAGTGCTGGATATAGATCCCATAGTCACTATCAAAACGTCAACACCATCGGTTTTATACTCTTCTATCAACCCACCGGGGTCTCTTCCGAATACTTCTTTGAACTCCTGGTTAACCTTTTTCACTTTTTCGATTGTTTTTTCCATTGCCTCAGCTATCTTATATCTAAAGTCCATGTAAATATCTGGCATGCCCAGAGAACCGAAACCGAGTGGTTGATCAACATCCAATTTGTAATCTGGATCATACGATGGTAAGAAATCATCGACCAATTCTTGGTCATATATCTCAACTGGTTCTTTTGTATGACTCAAAATGAAAGCGTCTTCTACTATCATCCCTGGAAGCATTATCTCTTCATCTTCACAGATCTTGTATGCGCATATGATACTGTCGAGCACTTCTTGATTGTTTTCGCAGAAGAACTGGATCTGTCCAGTACCCTTTTGAGCTAATGTGTCGTGATGATCAGCCCAAACGCTCCAAGGTGGCCCCATAGCTCTGTTCACATTTGTCATGACCACGGGTAATCTAGCACCAGATGCCCACATCAATAGCTCGTGCATCAATGCTAGTCCGTGAGCTGATGTAGCCGTGTAGGCTCTTGCACCGGTGTTAGAAGCAGCTATACTAGCCGCCATTGCCGAATGTTCACTTTCGACCTTAATAAATTCAGCGTCCATCACCCCTTCAGAAACTAATGAAGCGATCTTCTCAACGACCTCGGTCTGAGGCGTGATAGGGTACGCAGCTACGACTTCAGCCCGTGAAAGTTTTGCACCGTATGCTGAAGCATAATTACCGGAAACGATCTTCATTTCAGACATAGTCTTCCTCCTTTTTCATCTCAATAGCATCTACGGGACACTCTTTAGCGCATATCCCACATCCTTTACAGAAATCATAGTCGACTTCCGCACCATCTTCTTTAACATGTATGGAAACGTCGGGGCAGAACTTCCAGCATATCCCACATTTTATACACTTTTCTTTATCCACTATCGGCCTTAGCGTTCTCCAACTCCCCGTCTTATTCATCTGGTCTGAAGGGCAGTCAGTGATAACCGTTCGGGGTAAATCTCTATGATCTTTTGGATCTACTACGATCCTGAAAACTTTTTCTTCACTCATCCTTTTCACCTCTCACTTTTTCGTAAGCTTCTTCAGCCGCCTTTGCATTTTCCTTTTTCTTTGCTGGAGCGTGGTTTTTGATGACGTCTACAAGTGTATCTATCTCCACTATCCCGGTAGCTTTGACTACGGCTCCCAGTATGGCAGTATTGACGATGGGTGCTACTTCTGACCCTAATCCATGTTTGACGGCTATTTCACTAGCGTCAACTGTATACTTTTGGTTATCAATACCAAGATCCACCTCCTCTGGAGGTTTACCCGTATTCAAGATCACTTTCCCATCGGGTTTAAGCCCCTCTGTAACATCTACGGAATCAAGGAGAGCCATATCAAGCACTATCACTATATCAGGTGTATGTATCTTAGATTTATCTCTAACAACATTCTCATCCACCCTGGTAAAAGCAGTAACAGGTGCCCCCCTTCGTTCCACCCCATACATGGGGAATGATTGTACATCCTTTCCTTCAGCGAACGCAGCCCGGGCTAGCAACTCAGAAGCTATAACCGACCCCTGTCCGCCTCTGCCGTGAAAACGTATTTCTATCATGTTCAAAAGCACCATTTTCTCTATCAGGCGGAGATATAATTACTTTTTGTATGTGTATTGAATTTGTGCTTGATTATAGTCGGAAATTGATAAGTAGTTGAGTATGAATTAAGTAGCTATATTGTTATGGTTTTTATTGTTGAAACTCTGTTCTATACATTTTAGAGAATGCAATTCAAGGTTGTCCTCTCTTTTGTTCAGAGCTGCGATATCGCTCTCTATCTCTTTATAATGGGATGAGGTTAAAGAGATGAGTAGATGTAACTTTTTAGTATCCGATGAGGCCAGTTCTTCATAGGAATTGTTTTTATGGAGCATGACTATGCAGATGAAAACGATGCATCAAGAATTTCCGACATCATATCTATTACGACCATCTTGTAGGTAGGTATATAAAAATGGGGGTTCATATAAAGATTATATAGGTCAGCATTAGGATGCTATCCAGGATGATAACTCGCAAATATATTTATACTCCATATCGATTTATTTAAATAATGACCTCTATCAAGATTTCTAAATTTTTGGCGATAGTCCTGGTGATGTTAATCATATTTCCTTTCAATACCATTGCCAATCAGAACGATGATAAAGAAATAAACTTCAGCGAACCAAAGGAAGTGCAAGGAGGATTATATACGTCGGGTGAAGGCGATGATGATGATATATGTTTATTCGGACAACATATGATTGCACGTAGTAATGATAAAGGACATAATTGGAGCTACGATGTTTTAGAAGGGGATTATGAATCTTGTGAGTCTTATAGCCGATTTGATATCGAGAACGGTATAATTTATAGAATAATGTGGTGTAGAGACTTAGATGAAAATCAAGAAGAAATATTCTTCTTGAGAAGCGAAGATAGGGGTGATTCATGGTCAGACCCGATTAAAATATCTTCTTTGAAAGGAACCTCAGACGGTTTTATTGGTATAAATGTAATTCAGGACTATATCTTTGTTTACTTTTGGGATCAAGATCCACATACAAATACAGCAGACGTCATAGTGGCTAGAAGTACTGATGGCGGTGAAACATGGAGCTCAGCGAAGGCATGTAGCAAAATAGCGATGACAGATCCTCTTCCCAATAATATAGTTTACAAAGACGGTAAGTTGTATCTAACTTGCTACACTTCACTTAGAAACATCGAAGATATAAAAACCATCATTGCTGTAAGCGATGACATGGGTGAAACATGGGAAAAGAACGTGATCGATAAAGGTGGTTTTAATCCTATAATCGGGGTTGGTAGGAATTATCTATACCTTACATTTTTGAGAATGGATGGTATCTATTTCACTAGAAGTGTGAATGGAGAGGATTGGAGTACACCTGTTAAAATAGGTGAATTTATTGACCACACAGACCCAACCATTTTCCATTCCATGGTTGTAAAATCTAACCTTATTTTCGTTAGCTACTTGCAATATGAGGTAGTGGAAGGAACAAAAATATACGAACTAAAGATGAAGTATAGTAAGGATCACGGGGTGACTTGGCATTCGATAGACTCGCCAACCGGACTAGAGGGGAATTCGATGTCACCCATATTATTTATAAATGACGACATATTATATTTTTCCTGGACATTTACAGGAGAAGGTGGTTGGACCACAAATCGTTATACAACATATACCCGTTCGGCAGACATAAGCGATCTCCAGACAACAGAGAACGGTTCACAAGACAGCCCAGGGTATCCAATAACGGTTATTATATTCTCAATAGGGGTGTCTTTTATACTCATCAAGTGGCGCAGATATTCAATGAGGAAAAAATCTAGCTAGATATGTATCATCGATTCCCGTAGTACCACAAGCAAATGTTATATTGTATCTGAACAGAATAACATATAATAATAT
>JAWOGF010000051.1:0-44754 GCA_046497075.1 Candidatus Saliniplasma sp. | reverse complement strand
CCACCGCTGAAAAATAGACGATCAGCCCCCATCATCTTACCTGAATAACTGTTTAAGTTCGCTACTCCTTCTACAGCTAATTTTCCCGGCTCGATGAAATTACTTTTATCTGTACTCTTTCGGTGGGCGATATTCCAGTTTTGACAGTTCAAGCATCTGAAATTGCAGCCCTCCATAAATATAGTAAAACTTTTTGGAGGTGCTGGATGGAGTGTTGTCGAAGCTACAATAGGTATTCCAATTTCACATACTCCGAACTCTCCCTTCAACCGGTTCACGCCACATCTCCACTCGCAGAGATTACAATCCTTCAAATCTGAGAGATATTCTATCATATCAGTAATTCATGTAAACAGTTTTGCTGATAGTGTAGAAATCCAAAGCTGCGTCTCCCTGTTCTCTCCAAGTTTTACTTGACGACTCTTTCAATCCTCCGAAGGGAACGTGCAGTTCTAGACCGGTTGTTTTTTCGTTTATCTTTACTACTCCAGCTTCGATTTCATTTACGAACCTATTAGCCTCGAAGAGGTCATTAGTCACTATACTAGCTGATAATCCGTATCTTACAGAATTTGCTACCTTTATCGCCTCTTCGAAACTATGGACTTTCAGTACGCTGAGTACTGGTCCAAATATCTCTTTTTGGGCTATGGTCATATCCGATTTTACATCGGAGAAAACTGTAGGTTCGATGAAATAACCCTCGGAGAAATTACCTTTATCCAACCTATTACCACCGGTTTCTAATATAGCACCTTCCTCCAGACCTCTTTTGATGAAGTGAAGTGTACCCTCCACCTCTTTTTCACTGACCTGTGGTCCCATATCTGGATTTTCTAGACCAGGTCCTACTTCTATATCCTCCACCTTTTCTATCAGCTTAGATAGAAAATCATCGTAGATCTTCTCGTGAACGATAGCTCTGGATGTTGCAGTACATGCTTGGCCAGTAACACCGAAGGCTCCATCTTTTACGATATTGACAGCTTTATCGATAACCGCACTTTCCATGACAACAGTAGGATTTTTTCCTCCCATCTCGGTTTGTACTCTTTTTCTACCTCTAGCAGCACTTTCATGAACTTCTTCACCCACATCCAAACTACCGGTGAATGAAACAGCATCGATATCAGGATGGGTTGTGATAGCCTTGCCAACCGTACTCCCGGGCCCTGTAACGTAATTGATAACTCCTGCTGGGATGTTAGATTTTTCCATATATTCCACTAATTTTCTAGAACTTTCCGGTGCTAGGCTAGCTGGTTTGAATACTATGGTATTACCTGCTGCTAGGGCTGGAGCCATCTTCCAAGAGGGTATTGCAAGAGGATAATTCCATGGTGTGATCAGACCGACAGTGCCCAAAGGTTCATTGATAGTGTACAATAATTTATCCTTTTCACTCGCTGATTTTATAGATCCGCCGAGTTCTTTAGCTTTCACTGAATAATAATGGAAAATATCGATAGCTCTCTGGACCTCACCAGTTGATTCATCTAAAGTTTTCCCTTCTTCCAGTGTGAGGATTTCAGCAAGTTCTTCCTTATTTTTTTCTAACCTATCCGCAATGGACTTGAGTGATCTTCCACGTTCTGCAGGTGTTATGTTTTTCCATACTTTTTGGGCGTTTTTTGCTGCCTTAACCGCTTTCTCAACATCCTTTTTATCGGAGTACTGATAATATCCGATCAAATCTTCAAAATCAGCTGGATTTCGATTTTCAAAAGTCTCTTTTGACTCACATTCAATCCAATCCCCCTTGATAAAATTCAAACCGGTCTTCTCCTTATTTACCATCGATACCACCTTGTAATCATCTACGGTTATCATGATAAAATAAATTTTCGTTGTTAATTCTGAGAGGTCATGTTAACGGGTCTTTTTGATGGAAAAAATAATATTTAGTGTCCCATCTATCTATAAACATGATACGGCTAGAGTTGAACGGATGGGATGCTCATATAGGTTTTTCAGCTTCACACCTCCTACCTGGACACTATAAATGTGGTCGGATACATGGCCACAATTATGCCCTGAACGCTAGGATACTAGGTGAAGAATCTCCCGAGGGGCTCGTTTTTGATTTTCTTCCCTTGAAGAAGAAATTGAGGAAGATAGCAGATGAATTAGATCATAAGCTGATGTTGGCTCGAGGGATGGAGGGCTTGGAAAAGAACGATGAGGGCTACGAGATCAGGATCAATGGAAAGAGATATGTATTTCCTGAAGAAGACGTTGTATTATTGGATATCGACCAAGCGACTACGGAAGAGCTAGCCCGCTATCTTTTAGAGAAGGTTATAGATGATATAGATTTCCCCGAGACCATAAAAGTCGTGGAGATAGGTGTAGATGAATCGAGAGGACAGGGTGCTTGGGCGAGGAGGAAATTGTGAATGTCAAGGGCAGTTGTACTTCTCTCCGGTGGATTAGATTCTTCAACGACCCTAGCTATAGCAGATGAAGAACACGACGATATTTATGCACTCACTTTCAAGTACGGTCAGAAACATGAGAAGGAGATAAAATGTTCTGAACGGCTTGCTGAACATTATTCCGTGAAGGACCATATCATCTTGAATGTCCCTTTAGAAAAGATCGCAACATCCTCTTTACTTACTGATGGTGATGATATCTCAGATTCTGATATGGAAAACATCGGGGAGTCGATACCCACCACCTATGTACCTGCTAGAAACATATTATTTTTGAGCTTTGCTCTCTCATATGCTGAAAGCGTTGATGCTGAAACGATATACATAGGTGCAACTGCTGTAGACTACAGCGGTTATCCAGATTGTCGGCCAGAATTTTTTGAAGCCTTCAAGACTATGGCCATGGAGGGTACGAAAAGAGGTACTGAAGGTAAACGGATCGATATAAAGACGCCCTTGATCGATAAAAGTAAATCTGAGATCATAAAAAGAGGAGTGGAATTATCAGTACCTTATCAGAAGACATGGAGTTGTTACAGAGGCGGTGCAAAAGCATGTGGTACCTGTGATTCTTGTAAACTAAGACTGAAAGGGTTTGAGCAAGCAGGTCTTACAGATCCTTTAGAATATGAATGATGCCATTCATCTACAGTCTTTTTCTTTGAACTTTTTGTGGAATGAGTATATAATTGCAGAACCTGCCAACATTAGGATGATGGCCCCGGTGCCAACAAATGGGACTTCATCATCGTCGTTTTCCTCTTCACTTTCCTCTAGGTGGAAATCCTCGAGTTCTTCTTTACCCCTCAAAGTACCAAATTCGTATTCTTCTATTTTTATAGTATTTTCAACTTCTGGGGAATAATAATTATGTATGTGTAAATCAACTTTATCCTCAGGTTCTTCCTCGTAGATAGTCATGTTGATCAAATAAGCGTCGAAAGTTCCAGCGGGTACTTCGACTTGAGATTTTCCCTCAACTTCGAAATCAAAATCCATTCTTTGTCCTTCTTCCCAGTACTCTCCTTCTTCCTCTGGTTTTTCCCACCTTATAGCTGCGCTAGTCCAGGTTTTCCCTGCTTCTAAAGGAAAATCTATTTCGTTAACAGTAGGGTTGTAAGCATAAACCCCATCTGAATTTATTTCAGCGACCAGAGAGAGTCCATCTTTTGTATAGAAGTGAGTTTCGGTATCTATATCTCCTCCCTTTATCACCGTGTAGTTTAGCATATAGCACTCAAATATATCACCATCTATATCGATAGGTTCATCGTCTGA
This sequence comes from Candidatus Saliniplasma sp., assembly GCA_046497075.1. Lineage (GTDB taxonomy): Archaea > Thermoplasmatota > Thermoplasmata > Halarchaeoplasmatales > Halarchaeoplasmataceae > Saliniplasma. Next base: position 41,041 of record JAWOGF010000051.1, on the reverse strand, counting down.
ACCGACCGTTTTTGTGTAGAGTGTGATTTCGTCTCCTTCTGTTCTATTATAACTCCAATAACTACCTTCTACCCATGTGGGTACCTCATCCTCTGAGGCTTCACCCATTTCTGATACGAATGAAGATGATGATATGACCAATAATGATATAGCTAAAATTATGATTGGTTTTAGGTATCTGAAGCTTACAGGTTTTCTCATAATATCAGACTAACCACTTTTACTAGTACTTATATAGTTTTTCCATCGCCCTCTCTTTTCAAAATGATTGTTAATATGTTTGAATCAGATTAGAAGAAGTGCGGGGGGAGGGATTTGAACCCTCGGATGCCTGTGCAACAAGGTCCTAAGCCTTGCCCCTTTGGCCATGCTCGGGTACCCCCGCTTTGTGATGTATGGTTTTGAGTGTCACAGTCCTTTTTGGCGTGGTAATCTCAGAATTATCTTGGTAATAAAACTTTGGGAATATAACTATCAGCAGAGGCGGACTCTCCTACCGCTTTTGTCCCTTTCAAACTTTCCGAACTCGTCCATCTCTTCCAGTTCATCCCCGTAGAAAACTGGACCGTCCCTGCATACCTGGTATCCGTCTATTGAACATGAATCGCATAAACCCAGGCCGCATTTCATGTACCTTTCCAAGGACGCCTGGACTGGAACATTTTTTCTGGTAGAGATCTCAACAGTCTTTTTCATCATAGGCTCCGGTCCACATGTTAAAACACACTCGGTGTTCTCCATCATATCTCCGATTATCTCAGTAACGAATCCATCATGTCCCTTCGAACCGTCATCGGTAGTTACATGGAGGCGTGTTAACTCGGAAAGTTCTTCCTCAAAAAGAAGTTCTTCCTTGGATTCAGCCCCGAGAGCGCATTTTACAATTTTACCTTTCGAAACCAGTTCAACGATAGCCGGTCTTATGGATGCACCACCTATACCGCCGATGACCGCTAAAATCTCATCATGTTCTAATAAAGAATACCCTCTCCCAAATGGACCACGTATACCGATCTTATCACCTTTCTCCAACTCATGGAGGGCTTTTGTCGTACTTCCTACGTTTCGAACCGTGATCCCCTGTCGATCTTTCTGATGGGACAAACTCATGGGTACTTCATCGACTCCAGGGACCCATACCATAACGAACTGACCCGGATCGATCTCTTTATCCCATTCGAAAAATAGTGATTTGATACTAGGAGTCTGAGTTTTCATTTTATTTATCTTTACGATATCTATATTGCTCATCAGATAGGGTAACATCTAAAAATTTAATAGTTTTTCGTACAAATTTTACTAAAACTCTTCATCCCGAAAGCGGAGGATTTATTTATTCTCGATGATTCACCAAATCATGTCCGATAAAAAGCCTAAAGCGGTTATCGAAACTAACCGAGGGAAGATAAAGTTAGAATTGTTCAAAGAAGATGCCCCTAAAACGGTAGAGAATTTTATAAAATATGCGGAAGACGGATTCTACGATGGCCTGATATTTCACAGAGTGATAAAAGATTTTATGATACAGGGCGGAGGTTTAAAACCTAATTTGGACGTTAAAGAACCCACCTACTCACCTGTTATGAACGAGGCTGAAAAGAGCGGTCACTTGAACAAAAGAGGAACCATAGCCATGGCTAGAACTTCTGATCCGCACTCCGCCACCAGTCAGTTCTTCATCAACACCAGTGATAATCGAGGATTGGATTGGGATAAGAACCCCCACGGTTATTGTGTTTTTGGGAAGGTCATAGAAGGGATGGGTGTCGTTGATGAGATAGAATCGGTAAACACCACAACCATGGATGGTAGAGATGATGTTCCTTCCACTAAAATGATTATCAAAAGTGTTACGATCGAATGAATCGGGAAAAGGTAAACACTTATAATAAAGTTGTATATGAGAAATATATGTCATTGACCGATAGGATCGAAGAATTAAAAGAGGAAAATGACGCGGTGATCGTTGCACATAATTACCAAATCGGAGAGATCCAGGATATCGCTGATTTTGTAGGGGATTCGTTTGGTTTAGCTAGGAAAGTAGCAGAACTCGATATTCCTAATGTCGTTTTTTGCGGGGTAGAGTTCATGGTCGAATCAGCAGCTATACTCAACCCGGATAAGAATATCATACATCCGGAACCTAGAGCTGGATGTCCTATGGCTGAGATGGTTGATATAGATGACCTATTGGAATATAAGCGGGATCATCCAGATACCGCCGTGGTCTCATACGTAAATACGAAAGCGGAAACAAAAGCGGAATCTGACGTCTGTTGTACATCCTCGAACGCTGTAAAAGTGGTTGAAAGCGTAGATGAATCAAAGGTGCTGTTCGTTCCCGATAAGAACCTTGGTAATTACGTAAATCGCTTCGTCAAAGATAAAGAGGTCGATATATGGGATGGATATTGCAGTACTCACGACAATATAACTCCGGGGGAAGTGCGGGAACTGATTGACAGGTATCCGGATGCTGAAGTGGTCGTTCACCCCGAATGTAGACCAGAGGTTGTAGACATGTCGGATTATGCAGAGTCCACTGCGGGGATATTGAGAAGAGCTTACGAATCGGATAAGCATCATATGATCATCGGAACTGAAAAAGAGATGGGTTACCGGTTGAATAATGAAGTATCTGATAAGGAATATCACTTCCCCGGCAAACCGACCTGCCAAAACATGAAGAAGATAACGTTAGAGAAGGTTGTCAGGTCACTTGAAAAATTAGGACCTGTCCTTACTGTAGATGAAGAATTAGCGCGAAGGGCGAAGAAACCTTTGGAAAGGATGGTTGAAATAGGAAGAGGAAGTGAGTGATGACTTTAACTACAACTCAGCGTATCCAGACAGATTTTCTTGTTGTCGGAAGCGGCATCGCTGGTCTTTACACTGCTCTGAAACTCAGCCGAATCGGCGATGTAAAAGTGATCACTAAAAATGAGGTTGAAGAAAGCAGTACCCAGTATGCTCAAGGAGGTATAGCTGCAGTTTTGGATAAAGGCGATTCTTGGGAACTGCATATGAAAGATACTCTAGAGGCTGGAGACGGTTTTTGTGATGAGGACGCAGTAAAAGTTCTTGTAAAGGAAGGTCCTGACAGAGTCAAAGAACTCATCGAGCTGGGTACAAAATTCGATTTTATCGAGGGTGAATTAGATCTAGCTAGGGAGGGAGCTCACAGCAGAAGAAGGGTACTTCACGCTAGGGGTGATGCTACTGGTGAAGAGATCAGGGAATCTTTAACCGATGCGGTTATGAACGGTGAAAACATTGAGTTGAACGAGAGAACGTTTCTTATAGATATCGTAGTAGAAAATAAGAGATTTGCCGGTGCACTCTGCTGGGACCACGATAAAAATAATCTTGTTTTTTATGATACCTCCTGTGGAATCTTAGCGAGTGGGGGATGTGGCATGGTCTATAAAAATACTACAAATCCAGATGTTACTACCGGCGATGGAGTCGCCGTGGCATACAGAGCAGGTGCTGACATCGTCGATATGGAATTTATCCAGTTCCATCCTACAGCGTTATATGACCCCGATGGAGTTTCATTCCTTATATCCGAAACGGTCAGGGGCGAAGGAGGCATCCTTAGAAACGAGGAAGGTGACAGGTTCATGAAAAGATATCACGAGGATGCTGAACTAGCTCCAAGGGATGTAGTTGCAAGAGCTATCGTTAATGAGTCTGAAAAGTCCGGTAAAGAGAACGTTTGGTTGGATGTTACTCACCTTGATGAGAATTATATAAAAGGAAGATTTCCCAATATATATCGTACTTTGAAGAAAATAAATATCGATATGACAGAGGATTGGATACCGGTAGTTCCTTCAGCTCACTACATGATTGGAGGTGTGGAGACTGATCTATATGGTAGGACATCTATTCAGGGTCTTTTCGCATGTGGTGAAGTAGCAAGCACGGGAGTTCACGGTGCTAACCGTTTAGCTAGTAATTCTTTACTGGAAGGGATAGTTTTCGGCCATAGAATAGTTGAATATATCAGAGAGAACGGAGTCAATGGAAAAGGGAGGGATTTAGCTTTAGAAGATATTGGTCTTGCAAATAGTAGTCCCAACGAGGTGGACGTGGAAGGATTGAAAGGTAAATTGAGAAACAATATGATGGAAAAAGTCGGGATCGTAAGAAAAGAAGATACACTCCTGCAACTCATCAGTTGGTTGAAGGATATGATAAAATCGGTTGAGGATATCGAAGTGTCTGATACCGAGGCCTATGAAGTAAAAAATATGTTCAGAGTCGGAATGTTGATATCCCGCTCCGCTCTAATTAGGGAAGAAAGTAGGGGGGCGCATTACAGAGCTGACTATCCTGAAAGCAGGTCGAGATGGAAGGATAAACACGTATTGTTCAATAAAAAGAATCCAAGGGGGTTTGTAAAATGAATGAACACAAGATTAGAAAGATAGTTATCGATGCCATCGAAGAGGATATAGGAACTGGAGATATCACTACAGAAAGAGTGGTAGATGATGAGGAAGTATCTTCGGCTAGTATCACCTTCAAAGAAGATGGGGTGCTAGCAGGCATTCCTGTGGTCGATATGGTCTTTCAAGAGGTCGATGAGGATTTGGATATTACCGTATTGAGAAAGGATGGCGATAAGGTAAAGGCCGGTGAAAAGGTTGCGGAGATCACTGGTAGAACTAAGTCAATCTTGATTGGTGAAAGACTAGCTTTGAATTTCCTGCAGAGGTTATCTGGAATCGCCACAAATACAAGTAAATACGTGGGGAAGGTGAAAGGATATGATGTTGATATAGTGGATACTAGAAAGACCACTCCGAACTTGAGAGTTTTAGAGAAATATGCTGTTCGAGTCGGAGGGGGTGTGAACCACAGGATGGGCTTATACGATGCAGTTTTGATCAAAGATAATCACATCCGTTCGGCCGGTGGTGTCAAGGAGGCTATAGAAAGAGTAAATACTGGACACACTGTCAAGGTCGAAGTCGAGATCGAGTCATTAGATGAAATCGAGGATGCCCTGGAAGCAGGTGCGGATATCATAATGCTGGATAATATGAAAACTGATGAAATGAGGAAAGCAGTCGATATCATCGGAGATAGAGCTTTCGCAGAAGCATCTGGAGGTATAACCCTTGAAAATATCAGGGAAGTTGCTGAGACCGGGGTAGATGTGATATCAGTGGGCGCTCTAACTCACCAGATAAGATCTATCGATATATCCCTTGATTTACCCGAACAGTAAGAATAGTATCGATGCAACACCGATAGATATCGCTAACATCGGTATCATCAGTTTTAGGAATTTGTTCATATCCGCATCGAAGTATTCTATTGAAATACTGATGCAGGGATGCACAGGCGTTACTATATAACCGGCGAAGATCGCTACATACATCGCCTGGAATGCCCACAACGAAAAAGAGCCAGCTGTAGTTATATATATCGGAGCCAATATACCCGCTGGAAGCATGATCCTCCCAGTACCAAATCCGAGTAAGAATCCAAAACCTACAAGAAGAACGATTCCCGGAACTGCTAAATCTTCTATCATAACATCGATACCAGATGAAAGGAACACGTTGATGAAGAAGTAAAGACCGAACACTAATATCATAAAATTCCAGGGTTTCATCTCGTTAGCAGCTTTTTTTATGATACTTTTTTTAGAGTCCTTTATGATATATATTGCTAAAAGTAAACTCATAGATACTGCTATCACGACTAGAACATTCTCAAAGCGTTCGGGGATTTCGACAGCGTAACTCAATACACCCCAAATCACGGGTGCTGTCAAAAGTACCGCCAAGGGGGGTAAAAGTGAATCCATATCGAACTTGGTTTCGTACTCCATCTTTTCTTTGTCTTTCCTTAATAAGAAGAAATAACCCAAAACTATGGTGAAAAGGAAGAAAGGGGTCTGGAATAGAAGGATGCGAAATATAGAAAGCTGTGCTTTGTCGGCTGCAACAAAGAGGGCATATGAGAGCGGATATACAAAATATATTATATGTCTAAACCAAACATTGATACCTGCTTTTATATGGCCGGCTAGTCCTTCGCCTGCTTTATCGATCAACGGTGCAGAGAACAAAGCTCCACCTGGGATGGGTAATAGTCCGATGAAGGCAGGGGTTGCACCTAAAAATGGCCGTTTTCCAATACGGAGATTTTTGATGATATCATCCAGTTTTCCACTTTCCTGGAGGATACCCCCTATTAGAGGTATCATCCCCAGAGCGAGGATTAAAAATATCGTGTTTGGAGTAGTGAGGGTCACATACAATTGATTCAGTATCTCTACTGGAGCCATTGTAAATATCCCCAAGATGATAGCTCCTGAAAAAAGTGCTAATGTAAGATGATATTTGGCCCCGATTACGACCACGACCATGGCTATCAAAAAACCTACCCATTTGATTAACATTCTGATGGGGAAAAAGTATGTTTTTATTAAACCTTTTCCTGCATATATCTTATTTTATCAATAACCCCATCACGCCTAACCTGTATTTTGTTCTATCTTTAGCTTCTGCAAAATCAGCGAAGGCATCGGAGTGGTCGATGTTATCCGCCATCAATAAGCCTCCATCTTTCAAGTGCTTCCAGGCTATGGAAAATTCGAACATCATACCCTCGTAAGAGTGATCACTATCGTGGATGAATATATCGATCTCTGAGAGTCTTTCCATCAATCTTGGAGTTTCGTAGAACGTGTTACCTAGAATATGTGTCCAACTGGATCTAAATTCATCGGGAACCGTCCATCCAGAATATTTTGTAGAAGGTACTACAGCACCTGTTCTCCCGTCCGGTTCTTCCCCTGGTTCGATATATTTCGGTAAATCGATGGAATAAAGTTTACCTTTCGCATTCTCAGATAAAGCTTTCAATATCAATGAGGATGAAAAGCCGTTGCAAACACCTGTTTCAACCACCATCTCAGGTCTCTGTTCTCTGATCAATGAATATAATTTAGCGCCGTTGTTCTCCCCTAAAATTGCTGGGTGGTACTGATTGTCAAGCTTTTTGAACTCCTCATCGATTTTATTTTTGATTTTCTCTATAAAGTCACAGATATCGTATTCTTCCTTCAATGGATAATCTTCAAAATCATCCCAGAAATCGCTCATATTTGTTCTACCTCTACTATCACATCGATATGACAGGCATATTAAATTTTTGAATGTAATTTAGAACAGGGCCGAATCTTTTTTATTTTATCAGTTTATTTCCTTTCTGAGAAACATGATCGATGTAGCAGTATTGGCTTCTGGAAGTGGGACGGATTTCCAATCGATAATCGATGCCTCTAACCAAGGTGAGATCGATGCAAATGTGGTCTTATTGATATGTAACAACCCAGGAGCTTACTGTGTCGAAAGGGCCAAAGAGAACGATATCGATCACCGTGTGGTGGATCACAGGGGGAAGAGTCGTGAAGAGCATGAGGAGGAAGTCTCAGAAGTGATAGACCAGTACGATCCAGATCTTATCGTTCTAGCTGGGTACATGAGGATATTTACGGATTATTTTGTTGACAAGTACTACGGACGACTGATAAATATACATCCAGCTTTACTGCCTCTATTTGGCGGTCCCGGGTTTTACGGTGAGAAAGTTCACGAATCGGTTTTAGAAGCAGGCATGAAAAGGACTGGCTGTTCCGTTCACTTTGTAACAAACGAAGTCGATATGGGTCCGATAATCGACCAGCGATGCGTAGAAGTTGAACCTCATGACGATGTTGATAGTTTATCCGAGAGGGTTTTGGAAGTGGAACACAAATTACTCCCTTATGTTGTCGGAGCCTTCGCAGAAGGGAAGGTAAAGCTCGAGGAGGGTAAAGCCTGGATCGAAGAGTGAAAGAATAAAGAATCTGCAGCTTCTTCTAGCTTTCAAACTTTATCGCTTCGCTCAAAAGTATTGAAGACGCCGTAGAAGCTACAGCTTCTTCTTGCTTTACAATTTATTTCACTGACGCTCCATAAATATGTAAAGCGCCGAGGAGGAGATTCGAACTCCTGTGGCGCATAAGCGCCACCGGCTTGCTCGGCCAGGGACAGCCCGTGAGGACTATCCCTGATTAAGCGGCTCTCAAGGCCGGCGCCTTAGTCCAGACTTAGCTACCTCGGCATATGTGGAAAAAACGATCGGACTGGAATCGTTGAAGTAAGTAAAGTTTAGAATTAATATAGTTAACGGTAGGAAACCTATTTACCCTTCGTCAATCTATTTTTCAATGTGAAAAACCAAAACATATAAATAAGCCCGGACGGAATACGTTTTTGCAAAATGAATACACAACTATGGTGATAAAATGAGTGAAGATTGGCCAGAAGAACCTGTAAAGGTAAAAGACAGCACGTTTGAAGAGTTCATCAATGATTACGATTTAGCTTTGATCGATTGTTGGGCAGCATGGTGTGGACCCTGTAAGATGATGGAACCTGTCCTCGACGAATTGGCAGAAGACATGCAGGGTGAAGCTGCCGTGGGAAAACTCAACGTCGATGAAAACAAAGAGAAAAGCAGAGAATACGGTATCTCTTCTATCCCAACTTTACTGATCTTCAAAGACGGTGAAAACGTAGATAGATTGGTAGGCGCAATGGACAAGAACACGTTGAAACAGAAACTCAAATCGTATCAATAAACTCCTTTTTCTTTTTTTTAACCGTAATCTACTTATCCTCTTTCCCTTTACTAACAACCGGGAATAACATGACTGTAAAGGTAGGAATTAATGGATATGGAACCGTAGGGAAGAGAGTCGCAGACGCAGTGTCTCAGCAGGACGATATGGAGATAGTAGGAGTTGCTAAGCGAAGTCCTACATATCAGGCGGAGATGGCTGTAGAAAAAGGATTTCCATTCTACGCAGCATCTGATAAATATCTAGATGATTTTGAGGAGAAAGATATACCTGTGGAAGGGATGTTAGATGATCTGCTGGAAAAAGCAGATATAATCGTTGATGGAACTCCGAAAAAAGCCGGTTATAAACCAGTGTACGAAAAAGCGGGCGTCAAAGCTCTATGGCAGGGAGGAGAAGACCACGAGTTAACGGGACTTTCTTTCAACTCTATGGCAAATTATGATGAATGTTTAGGCGCTGATTACCTCAGAGTCGTGTCATGCAATACCACCGGACTACTAAGGACATTGTATCCTATCCATAGGGATATCGGAATTGATTCAGTACAGGCAGTTATGGTGAGAAGAGGAGCAGATCCATGGGATACAAAAAGAGGTCCCATCGATGCTATCACACCAGTTTTAAACATCCCCTCACATCATGGGCCAGATGTACAAAGTGTAGTTCCAGAGATCAATATTCAGACTACCGCCGTTAAAGTACCCACTACCATAATGCATATGCACAGCGTCATCGTCGACCTTGAAAAGGATGTAACAACTGAAGATGTCTTAAAGATATGGGAAAAGACTCCTAGAATCAAATTCTTCAACGCTTCTCAGGGCGTAGATTCCACTGCAAAGATCATGGAATGGGCAAAGGATAGGAACAATACAAGAGGAGATCTGAACGAAATTGCGGTATGGGATGATGCGGTCAAAGTCGAGGATGGAAGATTGTACTATTACCAAGCTATCCATCAGGAAAGCGATATCGTTCCAGAAAATGTCGATGCGATACGAGCCATGATGGAGATGGAAGAAGACAGGATGAAGAGCATCCATCGAACCAACCAAAATATGAATATAGAATAAATTCGAGGAACTATAATGTTAGTTTGTCCACTAGATTACAGGTATGGACGGGATGAGATGAAGTCCGTCCTAAGTAAAGAAAATAAAACGCAGAAACTTCTAGAAGTTGAAGCAGCTTTATCTCGTGCTCACGCTGAAGTTGGGAACATACCCGAGAGTGCAGCTGAAATAATATCCAAGAACGCCAATACCGATGTTGTAGACTGGGAAGAAGTTGAAAGAGTTGAAAAAGAGGTCACTAAACACGATATCATGGCCTTAGTAAAAATTCTAGGTCGGCATTGTGGAGATGCTGAAAAGTATATACATCTTGGTGCCACTTCCAATGATATAATCGATACCGGTATGGCACTTCAGTTGAAAGAAGCCGTGGGAGTTTTAAAGAAGGATCTTCACGTGTTGAGAGATACACTCGCTGATAGGGCTAAAGAACATCGTGACACCGTTATGATCGGGAGGACACATGCACAGCACGCCGTACCCATGACTTTTGGTCTTAAATTGGCGGCATATGTTTCGGAAATCGACAGGCACATAGAACGGCTTAAAGAAGCCGAAAAAAGGGTTACCGTGGGCAAGATGAGCGGGGCAGTGGGAACTGGAGCTGCACTCGGGGAAAAGGCTGAAGAGATACAAAATATAGTCATGGATGACCTAGGGCTGGGGATCGAAGAAGCTACCGGTCAGATAATCGGAAGAGACCGATACACAGAATTGATCACCCTTGTAGCAAGTATATCCGCTTCTTTACAGAAGTTCGCCACTGAGGTAAGGAACTTGCAGCGCCCCGAGATCATGGAAGCCGCCGAGGCTTTCGACACTGAAAAACAGGTAGGCAGTTCTACTATGGCCCATAAAAAGAACCCGATAATTGCCGAAAACATCTCAGGTCTAGCAAGAACTTTGAGAGGCTTTGTAGGCCCTACTTATGAAAACATGATACTCTGGCACGAGAGAGATCTGAGTAATTCATCCTCCGAAAGAATCACGCTTTCACACACACTTGTACTTATAGACGATATACTCGCCAAATCTACTAAATTGTTCAAAAACCTGAAAGTGTTTCCAGAAAATATGATGAAAAATATAGAGATGAGCCAGGGACTCGTCATGGCGGAACCCGTGATGATGCATCTTTCTAGAAAGGGGATAAGCCGTCAAGTAGCACATGAGGTCCTACGAGAAGCATCTATGATCTCTATTGCTGAAAACCGTCCTCTTAAAGAAGTACTTTTGGAAAACGATGAAGTGATGGCTGTCACGACTCAAGAGGAACTAGATGAGATCTTCAAGCCTGAAAGTTATACCGGTAGGGCTGGAGAGATAGTGGACAAAGTCGTAGAGATGAAGTAAAAGTAGATGTAGTAAGTGTTTAGAAAAACTCTATTCAACCATTATTCTTTTTCTTCTTCTTTTTTCCCAACGGTTTTAACAACAGATTTCCGTAAAGTAAGACCTCGATGGTTTTAGCCACGAATAACTGTCTTTTATAGTGATCCATATCTTTTTTCATATTGATCTGTGCGTTTATCTGGACTCTCACCAGTGCCAATCTAAGATCCTCCGTCGGCTCTAGTTCTTTGATATCAGATATTAAATACGGCAGTTTTTCCGGCTCCTCTATGGATATTGCGATCGGGACCCATTCTTCATTTAAATCCTTCGCACCTTCCTCTCCTTCCAAAATGCTGATTACGTTTTTTGAGATCCTTTCACCATTATCGTTTATCTCGATATAGTCCTTCGATTGATGTCTCATATTCTCAACTATATAATTCTAACAATTTTAGTTTTACCCCAAGGCAAAATATAATAAAAATAGAAATGGGTTTTTAAAGGATTACTATTCTTCCTCGTCCAGCTTCAGTTCACCGACCTCTTCTTTCACTTCGTCAAGTACTTCACGAGCGTCTTTCTCTGCTTCTTCCCGTATCTTCTTCCTGTCTTTGCCAGTTCCTTTTACTTTCTTTTCGATCTTCTCGATCTCTTTTCTCATCTCCGATCTTCCGGGTACTTCTCCAAGTATGTCCTCCGCTTTTCCGATTATATCCTCTAGATTTTTGATCTCAGTAGGTTCTCTGCTGGGTACCTGTCTAGATGCGCCTAAGTATTCCGATGCTCCTTCCATAAGACGTGTAACTTCGAATGGGAACAGTATCTTGGTTGCCTCTCCATCTGCCATCTTCTTCAGTGTATCTAGTGAAAGGTAAGTCATAGCTTTCTCGTCCAACGTATTGGCACCTAGGGAAAGTATCCTCAATCTCTGACCTTGTCCTTGAGCTTTCAATATCTCAGCCATCCTGGTACCTTCGGCATTCAATATCCTGCTTTGTCTCATACCTTCAGCGTTCAAGATCTTGGACTGTCTGTTACCTTCAGCTTCGAGGATAGCTGATCTTTTCTGACCGTCAGCCCGGAGTATGGCAGCTCTTCTCTCTCTTTCAGCTGCTGTCTGTTCCTCCATAGCTTTCTTAACGGTTCCGACAGGGTCAACTTCTCGGATCTCAACAGACTCAACTCTTACTCCCCAAGCGTCGGTTGCCTCATCAAGAACCTCTCTTAGATGAGCGTTGATCCTCTCCCTGTTGTAAAGGATCTCGTCTAGCTCCATGTCACCGATGACTGATCTCAGAGTTGTCTGTGCAAGATTGATGGTGGCAGCCTTATAGTTGGTAACTTCGAAGAAAGCTTTCTCGACATCCACGACTTTTATGTAGATTATCGCATCCACATTGGTGGGTGAATTATCTTTGGTTATTACCTCCTGCCTTGGGACGTCTAAGACCTGTGTTCTCAAGTCTAACTTCTTGACTTTCGAGACTACAGGATATACGATATTCACACCGGGTTCAAGTACACCTCTGTAGTTACCCAGCATTATCCATATACCCTGCTGATACGGTTGAATTATCCAAAAAGCCGTCCTGGCAGCTGCCACTATGAAGATCACTATTATGATCAACAGTAGTATTATGTATCCGGCGGTCGTTGCAGTTATCTGCAGTGGTAGCATATCATATCCTCCTTGATTTATTCTTCAATTTCTTTAACGAATAGATGGACTCCTCTTCCTTCGATCACTTCTACCTTTTTTCCCTCTTCTATAATCTTATCTGAAGTAGCACTCCATATCTGGTTCTCTACCCTTATCTTGCCTTTTATCTCCTCCGGTTCGACCGTTTTCAAAACTCTACCCGTTTTTCCTTTCAAGGAAGAACTCATGGTAGTAGTAGGTTTCGAAGGAGGTGATAGCCTTTGATAGAATTTTAATGAGATCACCATTAGTGGAGTTACTACTAGTGCTACTATCACGGGTGTCCAGATTGTGGTGAGCAAAGCTGGATAGGCCAAACCTATTATACCTAGAACCAGTAATACCCCTCCTGGGATCGCTAAAAAGAATCCAGGTTCTACTATTTCGACGATCAATAACAGGATGCCTATTACGACCAGTATCAACCCAAGTGAGTCCATAGTAGAAGGTTTAACGGGTTTAAAGTATATTTACTTTTTTGTTTAACTACCGATATTTGTCGTCACGCAACTATTTCGCCTAGATAAGTAAAGGTAATAATGGGTGTAGCGTCAATAATCTAAAGACGAACTAGAGGCTGTCCAATAGATACACGTCAGGTTGTACAGGCGGGAGGGTATGGGCAAAGAGTCTATTAAAGGATAATAAGATGATAATAGACTTTACAAGAAAATCTTCAGCAACCAAATTTTTATTAACAGGGTTTGCGGTTCTTTTATCATGGTAAGCGTTGAGGATGAAGACTTGATTCTAATGCATTTAGAGGGTTTAGAAGAGTTTAGAGATGAAGAAGAAGTCCCATATTCCCTTACACCAAGAGGTATAACTGAAGCCGTAGGAATCAGAGAAAGTGAGCCATATACTACTCTTGAAGAGATGGAAACGAAAGGATTAATCGAAGATGACGTCAGAGATATAGCCGGTTTAAATAGGAAAAGGAACGTTTATTTCCTAGCAGATGAAGGAAAGAACAGAGAGAAGGTGTTCTGGAAAGATATCAAAGACAAGAAAATCACTTTAAGAACAGAAGAATGCACTAAAGAGATGAGGATTAAAGATATCAAAAATCAAATCGATGGAAGGAATCCCATCTTAAGAGGTCTTCGGGATATCGATGAAAACAACGTTATAGACATTACGGATCTTGACAATGGCTTCGAAGTATTTGTTGGACGAAAAGAAGAACTAGAGCTCCTCAAAGACCTGCTCAAATCAGTTAAAAAAACAGGGGTTAAAACAGTATTCATCGAAGGAAAAGCCGGAATAGGAAAGACCTCATTAGCATCGAAACTTAAACCATTCGCAGAGGAGCTAGGCTTTCAATTTCTATCAGGGGCCTGTCAGACCGAGATATCTGATCCCTATCTCCCTTTCAAAGAAGCTTTCACCGAATATATCGAGGGAGAAACGAAAAAGAGTCAGGGTAAAAGCATGGCCTTCATAGGAACTAGATCAGAGGAAGTGGTTGAAGATAAAAACCTGTTCGATGCAAAGAAAAAAGAAACATTCTATGAGACCACTAACTTCATAAAGAGACTTGCAAAGGATAATCCCTTAGTGATCTTTCTCGATGATCTCCAGTGGGTAGACAGAGCCACGCTAGATATACTTTTATACATGGAACACAAATTGGGTGACGCTCCTGTGTTTTTCATAGGGGCCTATCGATCTGAGGAAGTATCTGAAGATCACCATCTCGTTGAGTTGATACATAGATTGAATCTAGCCGGCAAGGTGAATAAGTTAGAACTTAAACCTTTCTCTCCTGAATACACTGAAAAAGCCGTCAAAAGTTTGCTCGGTAAAGAAAATGTACCCAAACGTTTTATAAACAAACTTCACGAGAAAACTGAAGGGAATCCGCTTTTCATCAAGGAGAGTTTAAAACAGATGTTAGATGAAGGGATAATAGATATCGAGAAAGGTAAATATCCTGAAAGAAAAGATGATGTTTCGGTTTCCGAACTAGTACATGATGTAATAGATAGAAGAGTGAACCGACTAGATGATGAGACTATCAAGATAATAGAGATCGGAAGTGTTATCGGCAAAGAGGTTTCGTTCGATCTACTAACTAAGACCTCAAATATTGATGAAATCGATCTGTTAGACCATACAGACATGCTGCTCGGGCACCAGCTATGGAATGAGGATACCGAAGATGAAGTATTTCATTTCTCTCACGATCTTATACAGGAGACTGTTTACAAGGGAATCAAGGGTCTCAAAAAGAAGTTACTCCATCAAAGAGTTGCGAATAATATAGAAGAACTTTATGAAAACGAGATCGAAAACTGGTACTCAGATCTAGCCAGGCATCATCACGCTGGTAAAGACCATTCAAAGGCCCTCGACTATTATCTAAAAGCCGGTGAAAGAGCGAAAGAGATGTATGCTCATGAAGATGCTATCGAAATGTACGAGAAGAGTTTACAACCAGTTAAAAAAGTTCAAAATCCAGAAACCACAAAGATGGAGATATGGGAAAATCTAGCAGATACCTGTAAAACATTGGGAAAATACGAGAAATCTCGAAAATACTTAGATAAGTTATCTGAGCAACAAGAAGATCTAGCATCATCGCTAAGGGCTTACAGAAAGAAATCGACCACATGGTTAGAGCAAGGACAGTGGGAAAAGGCACTCGATTGTGTAGAAACGGCGTTGGATATGACCAGATCCAAAGATGCGGTAAAAGAAGAGATCATCAAATTGTTGGCTAACAAAGGATGGGCGGAGATGAGGTTGGGTAAGCATGAGACGGCTCTGGAGATATTTCAGAAAGAGAAGGATATGAGTGAAAAACTAGACGATGATGGCCTGATAGCAAAATCGTTCCACGACCTGGGAACGTTAAATTACACGATGGGGGATTATGAAAGTGCTACCTCATATTTAGAAAGGGCTATAGAATCCCGAGAAGATTCTGGTAATATACAGGATTTGAGTTCCTCCCTAAACAATCTTGGTTTAGTGAAGATGTACGAAGCAAAATGGGATGTTGCAGAAGAATTATTTGAAAAATGTCGTAATACTTATGAGAAGATGGGGGATAGTAAAGGGTTGAGTATCGCTCTGAACAATCTAGGCGATATCCATAGAGAAAGAGGGGAGATGGATAAAGCCTTAGATTATTTCAACAAAAGTTTGGATATCGTAGACAAGATAGCGGATGAACAAGGGTCTGCTGGATGTTTAACCAATATAGGTATAACACACCATATGAAAGGTGATCTCGATGAGGCTCTCTCATATTATGCACGTAGTTTAGAAAAATTCAAGACCATCGGCACCAAGACCCGTATAGGATGGGTACAGAGATACATGGCTGATACATTTACAGGGAAAGGTAGATGGGATGAGGCATTTGAAGCGTACGAAAAAGCACGAGATATTTTTGAAGAGATCGGGGAGGAGGAAGAAAAGATCAATACAATCGCCTCCATGACAGAAGCCTATATCATGTCAGAAGATATTGAGAAAGCCGAAGAACTTTCTCAAACGATCATTGAAAATTGGGAAGATTTGACTTCGAAAATCCTAGAGGGGAAATGCAGGCGAGTATTAGGTGTCCTGTATCGGGAAAAAGACGAATTTGAAAAAGCCGAAGATGAATTTCTAAGTTCAAAAGAGGTGTTTAAAAAACGTTCACCAACCGACTATCCGAAGATCCTCTATGAATTGGGGGTACTGTACCATCAGAAAGGTGCTAAAGATAGAGCTGAAGAAAACCTCGTAAAAGCACAAAAGATGTTCGAAGAATTTGAGATGAAGTGGTGGAAGAAAAGAACAGATGATTATTTACAGGTGCTATGATGGGGCGAAACAGCGGCAGACCTCCACTCGATATCGAAGATATTATACTATTATATATCGGAGAGTCATCTGATGAAAATAAGGGGTCGGACCTCGTCGAAGTCAACATCGATCAAATTGGGATCGAAGAAGATAGAGTACGGGAATCTCTCTCAAGTTTTGAAGAATCGGGTCTGATCTCTCAAAAGAGAGAAAGTGAAGGTGAGGGTACGATATACTGTTCACTATCTGAGAAGGGGGAAAAAGAAAGACAAGAGATATGGGATGGTATAAAAGAGAAGAAAACGGTTCTAATCGATGATAAGGACACTGTAGAATTGAAGATAAAAAACATCAAAAAGATACTAAAAAATGAATCTATCATCCATATGATCCAGAATATCGATAAAGATAATATATTGGACCTGAGAGATGAGAGTAGGAAGGAGAATGAATTAGTAGGGAGAGATGAAGAACTTGAAACTTTGAAGGACATTATAAGAGATGTGCGATCTGAAGATACAAAGACGGTGTTCATCTCTGGCGGTACAGGTATAGGTAAAACAAGATTGGTAGAAGAACTAAAAAAATCAGCATTAGAAATGGAAGCTGATTTTCTTAAAGGGAACTGTCTTCTCGAAGTACAAACACCTTACGCACCCTTCAAAAAGGCCCTGGAAAAATTCTCAGAAATTGAAAGTGAGACAGATGGTATCATCAGCACGGGTAAGATGACTCGACCTTCTGACGAGAGAGCTAAAAGTCACAGGATGTTCGACGCACAGAGGAAATCGGTATTTTATGGTACAACTAATTTCCTGAAAAATCTTTCCGAATCTCGTCCGATGGTATTGGTGCTTGACGACCTTCAATGGGCTGATAAAGGTACTTTGAATCTGTTAAATTACATGTCGGATAGGCTCCGCGGGGATCCTGTTCTGATTATAGGAACCTATAGACCAGGAGATGTCCCAGATAATCATCCCCTTACAGAGATTATGAGGATGATGTCCAGGAAAAAATTATACGGAAAAATAGAACTAAAACCTTTGGATAAAGGTGAAATCAAGGATATAGTATCAAGGCTGACTGATATAGATAAGATACCGGAGAACTTTGTCGAGAGCATGAAAGAAAAAACTAACGGAAATCCTTTGTTCATTAAAGAGAGCGTAAAACAGATGGTAAAAAAGGAAATTATAGATGTGAACGAAGGGGAATTCCCTACCGGATCTGATATAGTTCTGATACCCGATATCGTACAAGATGTTATAGAAAAAAGAGTCTTTGAACTTGATGAGGAAACTAGAGAGATATTGCAACTGGGTAGTGTGATAGGAAAAGAGATACCTTTTGATCTACTCGTTAATGCATCTGGAAAAAATAACCTTGAACTGCTTGAAAAGATTGACTATCTGCTTGAAAACAATATATGGCAAGAACATCCCAGGGAAGAGGTTTTTTCATTCTCTCATGATCTGTTCGTGGATATCGTTTACCAGGGATTAGGGAAATGGCTTGAACAAAAACAACTCCATTTGAAGATAGCAGAGACCATCGAAACCGTCTATGAAGAAGATCTTGATAACAAATTTTCTACTCTCGGCCACCACTACAGAAATGCTGAGGAGTACGGAAAAGCGTTTGATTATATAATCAAAGCTGCCGAGAAAGCTGAAAATGTTTATGCCCACGAGGATGCCATCGAACGTTACGAAGAAGCATTGAGGATCGCAGATAAAACCGGAGAAATCGAGGGGAAAAAGGTGATCCCTATATTGGAAGAACTTGGGTACACATACAAGATAATCGGTGATTATGAAAAAAGTAGAGAGTATCTTGAAAAGGCACTGACGAGGACTTCTGATTTGGAAAGTCGAAGGAGGCTGTACGGTAAGATAGCAAATCTATGGTCCGACCAGGGTAATTTTGACAAGGTGATAACAATAACCGAGGAGGGTCTTAAATTAAAAGGTGACGATAAAATAACTCTGACAGGGGAAGAGGATGAAGAAAAAGCCATCCGTGAAGAGGAGGATACACCTGAGATATGCCATCTGTTGAGCATAAAAGGATGGGCACTCAGAAGGACAGGAAGATACCAAGAAGCTGAAGAGGTATTTTACGAGGATTTAGAAAGGGCTAAAGAACTAGACGATAAATTTTCTCTTGCTAAGGCATATCACAACCTAGGCTCTTTTGAACGTTCCGAGATGAAGACTGAAGATTGTATAGAATATCTTAAAAAATCTATAGCCTTGGCAAAAGAGATCTTAAAGGAAGATGAATCATTCAAGATAAAATATTTGCTCTCTGGCTCGTATAACAATCTTGGTGCGACCTATGCCATATCGGGGGATCTTGATAATGCCGCTATCCATTTAGAAAATGCTCTAGAGATCCACCACGAAATCAACAATAAGATATCCGAGGTAACGACTTTGAACAATCTTTCTTTATTGTATAAAGATAAGGGGGACCTCGAAAAAAGTGAAGAACTCTTAGTAGATGCATTCGATATATTGAAAAAGATAGATTATAAACAAGGACGGTTACTCGTGGAGAACTCCCAGGGGGTATTGTATCTTGAAAAAGGAAAATTCGATATGGCACTGCCCCATCTTGAAAATGCTTTAGATATCGCGGAGATGCTAAGTTTCAGATACAAGATCTGCGATATATCGAATAACCTTTCGAAAACATATCTTATGAAAGGGAACATAGATGAGGGGGAGGTATACGCCGATAAAGCTCTAGATGTCGCCGAGGATATAGAAAGTAACCGTTTGATCGGAGACTCTCTGAAAAATAAAGGGAAAGCTAATAGACTGAACGGTGACTTTGACGAGGCCGTAAAATATCATAAGAAAGGTATCGAATCGGCTGAAAGAAGTGACGAGAGTACGACCCCCTTCGAGAATATATTCGAACTCGTGAAAGATCATCTAGCAGCGGATAAAGTAGAGATGGCTCAGGAAGAGTTGGGGACGGTGGATGAAGTTGCCATAACGACAGATGAGATGGTATCCGAGTTTAAAATGCTGAATGGGATCGTAATAAGAGAAATGGGGGATTATGAGGACTCTGAAAAATTATTGACTGAAGCATTAAAAGGGTACGAAAAACTCTCTAGAAAGTACAATATCGCTAGGATCTATTATGAGATAGGTGAACTCAAAAAGTTGAAGGGCGAGGAAAAGGAATCAAAAAGATATATCGAAATGGCAGAGGGCCTTTTTGAAGAAATGGACATAGAACTGATGCTCGATAAGATCGCCGAAATTTAAATTTTTATAATAGTTGTATCCCTAGTTTTATCGATTTTACCAAACTACCTTAGAAACTTTCATATAACCCGATCCATATGCTCGCTTGGTGTGTAAAGTATGTCTTTAGATATGTCAGAATTACGTTACGGTTCAGAGCTTGTCAAGAGAGGGTTCGCTAAGATGCAGAAGGGCGGAGTTGTGATGGATGTCACCAATGCTGAAGAGGCAAAGATCGCCGAAGAGGCAGGCGCGGTTGCTGTTATGGCTCTTGAAAGGGTACCAGCAGATATAAGAGAGGTGGGTGGGGTCGCCCGGATGGCAGATCCCCAAAAGGTCAATGAGATCATAGACAACGTAGATATCCCTGTTATGGCAAAGTGCAGGATAGGTCATTTCGTCGAAGCACAGATCCTAGAATCATTGGAGGTCGATATGATCGATGAATCTGAGGTGTTAACCCCAGCTGATCCTTTCTATCATGTAGATAAAGAAAATTTCGAAGTACCTTTCGTTTGCGGATGTAGAAATTTAGGGGAAGCACTGCGAAGGATAGAAGAAGGCGCGGCCATGATGAGAACTAAAGGTGAAGCTGGTACTGGAAACATCATTGAAGCCGTAAGACATCAGAAGGAAGTTATGGGTGAAATCAGAGAGTTAAATGAGAAGAACAAGGAAGAATTGAAAGATGTGGCTAAAGAACATGGTGTAAGTTTAGAACTGGTACAGGAAGTTGCTGAACGCCAGCGGTTACCGGTCGTCAATTTTGCTGCTGGAGGTATAGCCACTCCAGCCGATGCTGCTTTGATGATGCAGTTAGGCAGTGACGGAGTGTTCGTCGGGAGCGGTATATTCAAATCTGAAAAACCGGAGATCATGGGTAAAGCCATAGTTGATGCGGTAACCTATTATGACGATCCAGAAAAATTGGCAGATATCTCAGAGGGGCTAGGAGAAGCCATGTCCGGGAAAGACATAGAAAGTATTCCTAAAGAGGAGAGACTCCAGGACAGAGAATCGAGCCGCTGAAACCTCTTTCTTACTTTTTTCATTTTTACTAATGAAACCCCACTTTCATACTACTCCCTCCAGAAAGTTTATTTATAAATGAAACTTTAAACGTTTTAGATGGGATGCCATGGATTCCATAGCAGAAAAATTAGCGGATAAACAAAAGGAAATCTCAGTCGGAGAGTTTTTTGAACGGAACAAACACATCTTAGGTTTTGATTCCCTTACCAAAGCTCTAGTTACAGCTGTAAAAGAAGGAGTAGATAATTCACTAGACTCATGTGAAGAGGCGGGGATATTACCGGATATAACGGTTAAGATCAAAGAAGTGGATGAAAACGAGTACGAAGTCTCAGTAGAAGATAACGGTCCCGGAATACCAAAACGCAAGATTCCAGACGTTTTCGGAAAGTTACTTTACGGGTCTAGGTTTCACGAAATAAGGCAGAGTAGAGGTCAGCAGGGGATAGGAGTTTCAGCGGTGGTGATGTACGGCCAGTTGACCACTGGGAAACCAACCGTTGTTCGGTCGAAAGTCAAAGAGAAAGATTATGCCCAGGAGATGAAGATCACACTAGACACCAAAAAAAATGAACCGGATGTACTATCTAAAGAAGTAGTTCTCTGGGAAAATAAGGATCATGGTACCAGGTTTGAAACCACTGTTAAAGGGCTGCTTAGAAGTGGTAAACATTCGGTTTTTGAGTACTTGAGGGATACCGCCATAGTCAATCCCCATGCTAAGATCACTTATATCAGGAATGGGGATACTACCGTTTTCAAACGTGCTACGGATCAACTTCCCGAGAAGACAAAAGCAGTAAAACCGCACATCGAGGGCATCGAACTCGGTACTTTTGCTAAGATGGCTAAGAACTCAGATAGGAGAAAACTAGTATCATTTTTGGTCAACGATTTCAGCAGGATCAGTTACAACACCGCTAGAGACATCTGTGAAGCCGCTGGGATGGACGAAGAGATCAAACCAAAAGATATGGACGTCGAAGCCTGTAAAAAGATACTGAAAGCCACTAAAAATGTCAAGATCATGGCCCCTAAGACCGATTGTCTTTCACCGATTAAAAGCATGCTTATCAAGAAAGGCCTCAAGAATGTGTTAAAAGGATATAGACCAGAATTCTACGCTCCGCCGACTACAAGAGACCCAGAAGTGGCGTCGGGTAATCCTTTCCAGGTCGAGGTCGGGCTCGTCTACGGGGGAGACCTCCCGTCGGAAGGACCGGTAAGAGTACTGCGGTTCGCTAACCGTGTTCCTTTGATGTACAAAAAAGGTGGTTGTGCTACCACTACAGCTATCCAGAACATAGACTGGCGTATATACAAGTTAGACCAAAAGGGTGGAAGCGGTATGCCTAGAGGTCCAGTGATCATCCTGATTCACGTTGCTTCCACGAGGGTACCGTTCACCTCTGAGGCAAAAGAAGCTATAGCAGATATTCCGAAGATAGTCGAAGAGATAGAGAAAGCCCTACGGGAGTGTGCTCGAGATCTAAGAACACATCTGAATAAAAAGAAAAAGAGGAAGAAAGTCTCAAAGAAATTCATGATCGTTAAGGACATATTACCGATGATCGCAGAGAAATCCGCTAGTATCGTCGGAAAGGACCCGCCCCCACTCGATAAGGTG
Source organism: Candidatus Saliniplasma sp. (assembly GCA_046497075.1). Taxonomy (GTDB): domain Archaea; phylum Thermoplasmatota; class Thermoplasmata; order Halarchaeoplasmatales; family Halarchaeoplasmataceae; genus Saliniplasma. The sequence goes on along the minus strand of JAWOGF010000051.1, from coordinate 18,558 downwards.
ATGACCAACATAATGGGTGTAGTTTACGTAGATAAGAAGATGGAGTGGAATAACGGAACCGCTGAAGGAAAGATAGATATCATGAATTATACTTCAAAGGAAAGGGATCTATCTCTTTTCATCGAAAAACCGTATCCAGAAACACAATTGCTGGATCCTGAACCGAAGCCTGAACATGATGGGGATTATCTGGAATGGAAGCTTGAAAAATTGAATCCATCTAAAACCAACAGTATCAAATTCAAATTTACGAACTTGGATAAAGAAGATATAGACGGTACGGAGATATTCATCGACGGAGTGAACGAGACATATCTCATCGGCGCGGAGCCATTACCAGACGATTGGGGAGTTGAACTAGCGGAGATCCAGGAGGAGGATTGATCGTATGAAAAAAAGACACAAGAATGCGTTGGAAGAATTGGAGGATATCGCTGAGGAGATCTATGATCAGCTTACGGATGGTGATATCCCAAATATGAAGATCCCCACCCGAACTAAAAACAATATTCAATTCGATGATCACCAGGGTGTTTGGAAGTACGGTGACTCTAAGAGTACAAGATCCGCTAAAAAATTGAAAGGGGCTAGGATGATACTGAGAACCCTTTACATGTTGGATTTTATAAGAGATATGATCAATACGGAAAAGTCTTCCACGCTCAGAGAGATGTATTATATCTCGGAAGGCTGGGATAAAGCCAAGTTCAACCGGCAGAGTGAGTCGAATAAATTAGCGGAGGATATGGAGATCGTTACAGACTGTTTGAGAGAGGATTTCAAGTTAAGGCCCGAAGAGGACGGCGCAAGAGTCATAGGAGATATAACCGTCGAAGAGAAGAACCGTAAAGGTGAGATAAGAAATATCAACTGTAGGGACGATGTAGGGGACTCAGGATATACTATCCCTTACAACGTAGAAAAGGATAAACTCAAGTTCACTGAAACAAACGTAGATTTCCTCATATCCATTGAGACTGGTGGTATGTTCGATAGGCTGGTTGAGAATGGTTTCGATGAACAGGCTAATTGTTTACTGGTCCATCTTAAAGGTCAACCAGCCCGTTCCACTAGAAGGATGATCAAACGGTTGAATGAAGAGCAGGGTATACCAGTAGTGGTCTTTACCGATGGTGACCCGTGGAGCTTCCGAATATTTTCAAGTGTGGCATACGGAGCTATCAAAAGTGCTCATCTTTCAGAGTATTTAGCTACCCCTGGTGCGGAATACATAGGTATAACTGCCAGCGATATCATGAACTATGATCTACCTACCGATAAATTGACCAATACCGATAGAAAAGCGCTAAGGCAGGAACTTGAAGATCCAAGGTTTGACACGCAGTTCTGGCGGGACGAGATCGAGACCATGCTTGAGATCGATAAGAAGGCCGAACAGCAGGCCTTAGCTAAATACGGCCTAGATTACGTTACCGATGTGTACCTCCCAGAGAAGTTGGAAGAAGCAGGTCTTATGTGATGTCTAAACCGTTATAGTTCGAGATTTGTACCAAAGGGTATATAATTATAAATAGCAATATGATGAACGGAGAATATGTTATCCTGTGACGAAAGTAATGTATTGGTGCTTCTCGCATCCTCACTCATTATCTTTTCAACTATAGCTACAGCTAGCGTAGTTGGAAATGATGACTGGGAAACCCTCTCCATTGAAGATGTTCTTACAGGAGAATATAAAGCAGAGCACATCAGCTTTACAGTGGTGGAAAGTGAAGAAGAGAACTTCAAAATAGAAAACTATGTTGTTAACATCGAAGATGATGAGTATCATATCTTTGATGAGATCGAAATAGAATGTGAGGATAGTCTTGGTGATATCCAGGTGAGTGGGGATGGAGGTCTATTCAAATTTGAAAATAATAACTTCAATTTTCAACTAAATGATTCTGAAGAAGGCATATTGAAGGTTGGGAATCATTTCATCCAAGAACGAGTACTCGATTTATCTATTACTTTGGGTGATGATGTTATTTTAACAGAAAACATGAACCTCAAGATCAAGGATAGATATGATGTTATAATCCATCACATAGGGGACGTGAAATACAGTATAGAACGAGAACCTGGAGAACTCCCTGAATATATTTTTGAACTCGGAAAAGATGGAGAGATCAAATCATCGATAGAAGAGGTAACTGAAGTTGATAAAACCCCTACAAAAAGACCTGAGGACCGGCCATTACCGCCTATCACCATCGGGAAAAAGGGGATCCAAGAGCCTTCGATTGAAAGTGGATTAACGGTTAAAAAAAGGAATATCAAGAGAGGTTCAGTGGATTTAAACATATCTGGAGAATTCGAAGGCAGTAGGATAGTCCGTGTTTCTATAGATAGGGAGATGATCGGAAATAATATTTCAGATATGGATGATATCGTAGTAGAAGTCGATGGTGAAGAAATGGATCACTATGAAGAATGGCACGACATCTATGGAACCGATGAACCGGGTTATTATTTGAACATGACAAAGAGTGAAACTGAAGTATTCGTCAGGATGGACTTTTCAGAACATAATTTAAGGATCTATGAAAAAACTAGCGAAGACGAACTTTCACCCTATAGTTATCTGGGTCTACTGATCGGAGCGATAGTTGTTATAGCTGGAGCCGGTCTTTTATTTAAAAAAGAAAGTTAGATGAATTCATCTGATATTTTTAGTATATATCCTAACGATATCCTCAGCTTTGGCTTTACCTCTTTTCAGGGAATCTTCGGTTGTTTTTATACGATGTATGACCGTTTGATATCTACCTACGTCCAATCTATCACCTATAAAGAACTCTTCCTCTGGAGGAACTTCTAATGTTTTAGAAACGCTGTTCCTTCCCTTGTGGATCGATACTTTGACTATAGCTTTTTCATGTTTCCTTGTCCAGAGTGTCTCTATATCTTCTACTTTAGACGAAGAGACCCTTTTGTTTCCCTCCTGTTCTATGGACGTAACCTTGACCCTGACACCGTCTACGATGAACTCGTCGCCCTTGTGGACCCATTCGTCCGGATAGAGAGCGATCTTGGTTTTATTGGACTCTGTCTTCCAACTTACTATAACGGGTACATCGATGGCATTACTCTCTCTGATGACTTTGTGCCTAGTATGACCGCACTCTTTGCATTTAACGACACCATCGATGGTTATCTCTTTCCCACTTGGGCCGGCCTCTCCTTTCAGGATCTCGTGTTCTGTTTCCTGTTCGCATACTGGACACGTCAAGTAGTATGAATTGGGTATCTCCATAGTATCATCCTTAAGAGCATTTTAGAGATTATGCTATATCAATCTTCCCATATATCGTATCCGCATTGGCAAGATCCCCCTTTTAGTTCCCTTCCACAGTCTGGACACTCTGCCTTATCTAATAAGTGTTCTATCCATGCTTCTCTGACTACCTCATCATCCGCCTCTGCGATTTTTTCGTAGATCTCTTCACTCTCCTCGTCTGTCACCAGCTTTTTTAATTTTTCGTATTCTACTGGCTCGGTTTTAAACTCTTTATCGATGAGATCATATTTTTTGACCGCGTAAGCTATAGCTATCCCTCCTCCAAAACCTGCGAAGTGAGCGGCATGGGCGACACCGGCTGGAACCAAAAATACCATACCGCCCTGCATCAAAAGAAAGACTCCGACTGCCAGATCCACCCTGACTTCTGGAACGAATATAGGGCCTAAAAACATAGGGATCTTATCCCGTGGAAATAAGTAAACTATAGCTCCCATCAACCCCATGACCGCTCCGGATGCACCCAGATTATATACATCTGAGCCCCAGATCACCATATATTGACCCAACGTGGCGATCAAACCTCCCGTTAGATAGATTACAGCGGTCCATTTCTTACCTATCCGGGATTCGAGAGCCATGCCTATAAAGAAAAGGACCAGCATGTTCCCAATTATATGCATGAAGCCACCGTGAAGGAACATGAGAGTAAGGAATGTATGAGGGCTTTCACCGGTCTGAACATATACCGCCTTGCCTGCAAGATCTTCGATAACTCTGTATAATATGAATGGATATCTGATACCAACAATATTCACGATCATGAAGATCAGAAGGTTTTGGATCAGTACGATCTGGGTGAAAGTAAAATCAGTGTTAATAATCACTAAGAACCCAACTAGTATGATAATGATTACTAGGGCTGAGATCAAATGAAGATTCGAGATCCATTGAATCATTGGGATGGATAATTGTATCGTCAAATATATTCTTATTCCCTTAAAAATGATCTTCGAAACGATTTTACCCTAAGTCCTTAATAAAATTTATGCAAAAGTCTATAATATACCTGGTTATTTGATGGGATGGTGTACCCATGTATGTTGTAATAATTGGTGGTGGACGTGTCGGAACAGATCTAGTAAAATTACTGCTTCCAGAGGGTCATGATATTGTACTTATCGAAAGAAATGAAAATGTGGCTCAAAAACTTTCTACACAGTTCGATGCATTGGTCATCCAAGGGGACGGAACCGACTTAGAGTCATTAAAGGATGCTGGTTTAAATAAAGCAGAAGCGTTAGTAGCTGTTACAGGGGACGATAAAGTAAATTTGATATCCGCGCAACTAGCTAACAAGATATTTAAAGTTCCAAACGTGATAGCAAGAGTTAACGAACCAAAGAATGAGGGTGTTTTTTCCAATCTCGGAGTTAAGAACACAATAAGCACGACCCGAGCTAGTTCCATGAAGATCAAGAATACATTAAGTGATACAAAAACGATCCTTACCATCGGAGGAAAAGAAGCTCAACTATTAGAATTTAAAGTTACAGAAAAATCAGCGATAGCTCATAAACAAATAAAAAATGCTGGTCTTCCAAAGGATTGTATAATAGTATCCATCGCTAGAGGAGAAAATACCCATATGCCTGACGGAGAAACAGCCCTTAGACCTGATGATCTAGTAACTGTTCTCGCCCGTACTTCGACCGTTCGCGAGGTAAAGAAATTATTCGAACCGAAGAAAAAATTTGGTCTGCTTTAGGATTATATCCTATAACTTCCTTCCCATTATATACCTTATGAAATAGAAAAGAGGTAGAACTTCTATCCTTCCTAACCACATATTTATTATTAAGATTATTTTCAGAAGAGGCTCAAGTGACATACTAGTCACTCCCGAGGACAGTCCAACAGTTCCTATAGCACTAGTGACTTCAAAAAAGGCTTCAAAAAACCCATATCCATGTATCAAAAAGATAACAAAGCTGAAAAATAAAATGATAAAGTATATCAGAGCAAATGTAAATATTTTAACTAGATTTTCATCTTCAATATATTTCTTTTCAAGATGATGTATCCTCTTTTGTGAAACCACACTGTCTGGCAATACTATCTCTTCGATCTGCCAATATATCGATTTTAGCATCACACCTACCCTCATCGCTTTTAGACCACCACCAGTCGAGGAAGTGTTGGCACCGACTAACATAGAAATGATGATTATCAAAAATAGTACAGGGAACGTCAGTCCAGACCATACACTATATGGTGTGCTGTTCCAACCTGTTGTTGTCAAGGCCGATGCTACATTGAAAACTACGTCATAGAAACCTGCATAGTTTCTGCCCTCATAGAAGAACCATATATTCTCATGTTCAAAAACGGATAGAATAAAAAATATGCTCATGAATAAAATCAACAATGACCAAAATGTCTGACTCTCTATGTCATTGAAATATGTTTTTATCCTCCCTCTAAGCATATAATAAGTCAAAACAAAATTAGTGTTCCCAATGACCATGATTGGTAAAGCTGCAAGAACTATCGCGGGTGAGTGATAATATGCTTCGAAACTGTTACTGTTAACAGAATATCCACCCGTGCTTAAACCGGACATAGAATGACAAAGTGAGTCAAATAGTGGCATACCAGATATATAGAATAAGGCAGTTCCAGCTAGCATTATAATTATATATATTCCGCCGATTATTTTTACAGTGTTGAGAAGAGATGGTGATATCCTGTAATCTCTACCCGTAGCGACTATCATCTCCATGGTATCTTCCCATCTTTTCAGAGGCATCAGGATTATCAAGCCCATTACGATAATGCCCAAACCACCCAAATACTGCATGAAGTGTCTCCAGAAATTTACTGAGTGAAGGAACAAATCTGCTTGTCCCCCAAATGTGGTAAGACCAGTAGTAGTCCAACCTGATACCGATTCAAAATATGCATCTAGATACGAGATGTTCTGTGCTGCAGGTTTGAGCAAGTACATAGGGAGGGCGGAGGGAATAGAGACCAAGGGCCAGGATAAAACAACCATACCAACAGCATGTTTCCTTTCAAAAGTTATAGAATCAGAGTAAAAATTGAAATATACATGTGTGATCAATCTAAAAATCATACCTATTAATGCAGAGAGTACAGCTCCAGCTAAAAACGGACGGTAAGCTACATGTTCCTGATAGTAAAAAGCCATCAGAACTGGAAAAAACATCACAACAGATATTATGACTAATATGATACCTAACTGGGACATCACATAAAGGTAATCTTCCTTATTATATACCCATCTCATAATTTTCCTCTGTTTTGATATCCTCAGGAGGACATCTCTGAATTATCCGCCTCTTGATATCATTACTATTAAATGAATTTTTTCTACCTATTGCTTTATTGGATATGATACTCTTATATAATCATAACGATAGGATGTTTAAGAGGAAATAATCCAATCCTGTTAAGAACAGTATTATCGGAAATATCAGACTCCCCATCATGTGAACTCTTTTCAAACCGACTATAGGAGGGATTATGCCTATACAGGTTGAAATCAGACCTATGAACAGTCCCATGGGACCTGAAAAGATGAACATCATTATACACAGAAAAACAATTATGAATTTAGACATCTTTTCGTACTCGATCTTTTTATGGATACCCGAAAACACCTTCCCCAAATAGAGTGTCATCAGATAAGCGATGGAGGATGCCAGTATGACTGAGAACAATAGTAGGGCCATGAGCCACGGCATACGTGTCAAAGATATCCATGGATCGATGTTCTCCTGATTGATATTCAATACCGCCTGCATGGCACCGCTCCTGGCTTTCATGATCACGAACAAAGCTACGAGTGTGAATATCGCACAGCTGGTATCCACGGCCGATACCGCCATTATGTACTCCCTGGTTTGAGTTTCTTCGTCCCCTTCTCCGGAGAATATCTTGGTTACAGCTGTAGCAGCCGCCGCTGTTATACCCGGTAACCATCCGACCAACCCACCTGAAAAAGTTCCGGCGATGATACCTCTGAACTTGTTCTTATTTTCTAACTCTACGTTGACTCCCTCTATGACCTGTTCAGGTATATCCGGATCGTCCATGAGGCTTACCAACAACGTAGAGATCCCGAACAGACCTGTGAAAAGAGGGAACAACATCAATGAAGATGGTGGAACGCCGGGCTGCTGATATGGAAACCAATTATCTGCATAGAGTCCTCTAGGCATCAAAACTATAAAACCTAAAAAGCCAGATAACAGAAACACGCCAAGTGCTTTCAGTTTTGGACTATAATCGAGTAAACTTCTCCCTTCCTGTAGGACCAACACGGTTACAACCGCTATCAAGATGAATGGGATCCATAGGACTATCTTATCGTACAATTCCACGGGAGGACCCATGATCAACCTAGCTGGAATTATGAACAGTAGGGCGAATATCGATGCTCCGAAACTGCCCAGAGCACTAGCCTTGATGGCCTCGTACCCCTTTCCTTCCATCATCATCTTATGGGCGGGTAACACAGATAACGCGGTTTCTCCTTCCGGCGCTCCCAAATACGTACTTGGAATGAAATTCAAAAAAGTATGAGTTATCAAGCAGCCCATAACCATAGTCGATAAGATCGCTAACAAATGTAAAATTGTGGCACCGTATCCTTCGATCATACCAGCTATAAAATAGACCAGCGTAGCCTGAGAGGCTACGATAAGAAAAGAGATGGTATTCACATGAATACCGGGTATCAGACCCGTGATTACACCTAAACCGATACCGACGAACGTGAACAATATGGATATGATCAAAAGCGTTAGAGGTGTCACGGAACGCCGGAATTAAGAGCCGTTTATAAAATTTACTAGTTATGACCTATTCCCATTCGATGGTCCCTGGTGGTTTGTTGGTTATGTCGTAAACGACCCTGTTGACCTTGTCTTTCATCTTGTTGGTTATCCGTGTAGATATGCGCTCCAATACCTCACTAGGTATTTTACTGAAACTAGCACTCATGGCATCTAGGGACTGAACCGCTCTAATTGCGACCGTGTGACCGTAAGCCCTTTTGTCACCCTGTACACCGACTGTTTTTACCGGTAATAACACAGCGAAATACTGCCAAGGTCTCTCGATCTCGCCATTCTCCACGGCTTTATCGATCTCTTCTTCAGTAATAGCACAGGCTTCCCTGACTATTTCGGTCTTTTCCGGAGTAGCTTCTCCTATGACCCTTATAGCCAAACCAGGTCCTGGGAACGGTTGTTTCTCAGATGTAGGTAATTCCAATTCCCTTGCAACCTTCCTGACTTCATCTTTATAGAGATCTCTCAGAGGTTCGATCAATCCTAAGTTCATCTTCTCGGGTAGACCGCCTACGTTATGATGCGACTTTATGGTATCCCTTTCTTCGTCACCACTCTCGATCCAGTCAGGTGCTATAGTTCCCTGAACTAGATACTCTGCATCGAATTCCTTGGCATATCTTTCGAATACCTCTATGAATTTGTTACCTATGATCTTCCGTTTCTCTTCAGGATCTACGACCCCTTCCATGGCTTCATAGAATTCCTTCCTAGCATCTATGACCTTGTGATTTATACCCATGTGCTCCAAGATCTCATCGATCTTATCCGTCTCATTTTTCCTCATGTAACCGGTATCCACGTACAGTGCCAACAACCGGTCACCCATGGCCTTACCGGCGATCACCGTAGCCACGGTACTGTCTACTCCACCGCTGCATCCAACAACGGCTTTACCCTCTATCTCAGATATCTTCCCTATCTGCTCTTCTATAAATTTATCGGTATCTAACAATTCAATCAACTCTTGTATATTCTTTTTCTACACTTTCAGCATCCTTAAAGACCTTTTCTTTACGTTTCTCCCGATATTCTTTCAACCTCTCATCGATATCATCATACTTTAAGGACAACATTTCAGCCGCTAAGATGGCTGCATTATCTCCTCTGTTCATACCAACGGTGGCAACTGGTACGCCGGGAGGCATCTGAACTATCGATAATAGTGAGTCCAGATTCATCCTTCCTGAAACGGGTACACCGATAACAGGTTTGTTCGTGTGTGCTGCAACCACACCGGGTAATGCAGCTGCTAAACCTGCCACTGTGATGAAAACATCGACGTCTGGATCTTCACATAATTCTTTGGTCCTCTCCGGTGTTCTATGAGCAGAAGAAACCGTCATCTGATGATCAATATCTAGATCTTCTAAAACTCTTACAGCCTTTTCACCAACTTCCAAATCGCTTTTACTCCCCAAAATAATTTTAACTTTCATGAAAAAAGGATATAAAGGGTTTTAAAAATATTTTTTGTTTCTGGCTTTTACGTCTTCATTATAGCCGCTAAGAATATAACCAGTGCTACAACAGCTCCGATCAAGAACGCACCCACATATTTTATAGCTATCACGATGGTATCTACAAATACGTCAGTCGTTCCAAATCCAGCCATCTCCATCATATGTAGTACATATGTCATGGCTCCAAAAACAATCCCGAGTACTGCCAGTATCACTCCGACCATCCTGCTTTTACCGCGACCAAAATAAGCGGTAAACAAACCAGCTAGAAGCAGTCCCAATCCAAGCGTTATCAAAAGCACGGTCAAAAATTGATATATGTCCATATTTTATCCTCCTTTAAAATTCTATTCCTGTCAATGTTTTAGTATCTTCAACACCATCAATCGACCTTATCCTGTCGACAACGGTCTGACCTAATTTGTTGAAGTTCTCGGCTTGTATCTTCGCGATAAGATCGTATTCTCCGAACAATGAATGAACTTCTTTTACCTCACTGATATTACTCAGAATCTGATATACTTCACGTTCCTCCGCTGGGGCTGTTTTTATCAACACGAATCCTATCGCCACTTTTATCACCTATAACGGGAAGTAAATACAATCATATAAATATTTTGTTTTTGATTCACACGATCTTTAACTCCCTATCAGCGCTGGTGAGCAGATCGTATCCGTCTTCTTTAACAACTACATTATCTTCGATCCTAACGCCACCATAACCCGGTAGATATATACCCGGTTCTACAGTAAACACCATCCCTGGTTCAAGTGTTATATCCACACTCGGAGATAATCCTGACCCGTCATGCACCGACAGACCTATACTGTGCCCAAGTCCATGAGTGAATTTACCTTTGAATTCGGTCGAATTTATGACTTCAGCAGCTGCATTGTGGACATCCTCACCTTTCACACCAGCCTCTATCATACCTAACGCTGCTTCCTGCGCCTCTCGAACAGTTTCATATATCTTCCTCTGTTTTTCCTCTATCTCACCCACTACATATGTTCTGGTGATGTCAGATACATACCTTTTGTAAAGAGCGCCAAAATCGAAGAGTACGAATTCACCTTCTTGGACTTTTCTATCCCCGGCTGTATAGTGAGGTTCTGCAGTGTTGGGCCCGCTTGAAGAAATGATATCGAAGGCATCACCGGTAGCTCCTTTTTTCTTCATCATGTACGATAGCTCTGCAGCTAATTCGTATTCCTTGATACCGGGTTCAATGTATTCAACTATCTCTTCCGCCACCTCTGAAGCTATATCACATGCCTTCCTTATCCGCTCTATCTCTTTACTATCCTTTACATTACGGGCTTCTGCTATCTCATCGGATACATCTACTATTTCAGCATCAGTAGCCTCTTTGATCTTTTTATAACCGCTGTAGGTCAGTTCAGAAGCATTAACCCCTACCTTATCCATATCGCCAAGTTTCTCCTCGATCCACTCTTCACGTTCTTCTCTTTTCCTGATAGAATCGATCGGCATATCTGCTTTTTTTGCACTTTCGGCTTCCAATGCACTGATCATCAATTCCCCTGAATGATCGGGGTACAGTAGCGCCCCACACCCTTCATATTCACCAACTACAAGTCCAGTCACATAGAAAAAAGTCATATCTACATGTGGTTTTGTAGAGTTGTAAATGAAGATCCCGTCTAATTCTTCTTCGACCCTGTCAAAGATGTTCTTGATTCTCGATTTCATATTTCTAGAATTAGGGTGTACCTAATTAAATTTTTACCACTCTTGTATCTGCGATAGCATCGCCTATTCTCTTATCCTCAGGACTCTTGAGTATTAGCACGAAACTAAAAATATAAAACATCAGAAGTATATCTGCGTAACGTCCCGAATTTCTTGCCGTGCTCTGGATGAAATTAATATCATCCATATCATCCGATAGGACCTTCAGTCCGAAAATATTTTTACCGATTGTGGTACCAAAACTCCATTCGAGTAGGGTGAAATAGATGAACTGTATCGAGATCGTTAACGATATGACTGCGACCAGGACTGGAAATGAGATATTTTCTCTTAGAAAAGAGAATCTAGGTAGGAATAAGAAGAACAAAAAGAAAGGTAAAAACAATATTAATAGATCTATCATGTAAGCCAGTACTCTCCTTCCGAGTCTACTATGATGGTCGTTGATCCTCATCTGGATCATTTGTAACAATAGTTGGGTTGTGATGAATGATTTTTTCGCTATCTTTTTATCTATCACACCCTTCATGTTTCTCAATCGATTATAGTCACGGATTATGTAAGGATGTATTCTCAAATATTTAAGTATCTGAGTCGAATCGAAAGAGATATTTTCTTTAGAAGATAGGGTCCGTCGATTTAAGATATTTTTAACCTTTTTCAGTTCTCTCTCCAATGCGATGATATTGTAATGAAGGCTCTCCTTGTATCTACCCACTCCTAATAATTTTTTACTGGTATCCAAGATATGGATATCCTTCGAATAGGGCTCGTCGAAGTAATAAAATGATATTATAGGAACGGCCGCCAACAGCCCAGAAAGATAGACGAGGTCCATAGCTCCACCACCTCCTATAGAACCAAGTACCCCGTCCTCTAAAAGCATAGGGATCCTTACTATATCCGCACCTATAAGAACTCCTAAGACAGAAACAGAGTAAGCGTAGGAAACCCTCTGATATCCCCGTGTGAGGATCAGGCTCAAGAGGATAGATAAAATAGAGGGGACCAAATACATCGGGAATTTTGAAACTATACCCATATTTGGTACATACGTACTGTAGTGGTAAGCGGCCCAAGCCACAACGACCGTTCCAACAATAATTCTAGAGAGATGCAACTTCTTTTTATATATCAAGTTCAAAGAGATGATCAAAGGGATAAGAGCCCCTCCAAGATTGACGTTAAGTAAAGATCTACCTGAAACGATTATAGGTATATCTGCGAATAGTCCAAATAAAGAGCCTATTAGTACCATCCCCACCTCCGGTTTACCGAACCCACATTTTGCAAGAAACTCTGGTTTATGCATAAAAACAATAAAAAGTACTGCAGCTAGGATGGGCAACATCGTCAGATAGGAAGTGAAACTCAATACTAAATTGATCTCCAATCTACCAAACTCCCACAGTGGCTTAGACAAGATATATTTAACGGATCGTATCTAAAGAGAAGGACCCCATGGTAATACCTGTTTTACTAGCGGTATATTTCACCCAATCTCTGGTCTGTACATCCCCAAGACCTTCGACTTTAAGGTGCGTCTGAAGCTGCTGATATTTAAATTCGATCTCACCATCCATCATATGGCCCAACATAGATATGTCCTGTTCACTGTGCATCCCTTTCTCTAGGGTATAAAGTGACACCGCTTTATCTCTCTTTCTTCTACCTGAGAAGGGCTGTAAGGTTTGGAAAGTCGTGGAAGTGTCAAGGTAGGCTATAAGAGTAGAAACTGAAACGAAAGCTAATCTGTAATAACGATGATTCTCTTTAATCTGTGTGGCAAACTCCTCTACGGCTTCAGTTATAGCTTTCACATCGGATTGCTCGTCTACGTACTTCACGAAGTCCTCATCCCTGAGGTCTTCATTCACCTCTCCCATACTTATAGAATATGCATCTACATAATATACAAGATCTCGAACTTCGTACTCCTCATAAGTCGGAAGGACGAATTTCATCTCCTCCCTAACCCCCTCGACAGTTTTATCGGTTATGACCCAGATAGCCGGGACTCCCTTCTCCAATCCTTCCGCAATAAAAGAATTGATCAGAACACCTTTACCTACATGGGGTGGACCATACATAGAAACGTTCGAGCCAAGGGGGATACCACCCAAAAGCAGATCATCCAGCCGGGTTGTACCCGTTTTCGCTTTCTCCTGCTCTATTTCCTGGAGTATCTCTTCCTCTCTCTCCTCTAACTCCTCATCTATCAAATCCTCTTCTCTTGCCCTTAATTCCCGTTCTTTTTGTTCAATATATTTAGTTTTAGCCTTCAGTTCTTGTTCTTTCCTTTCGATCTCATTCTTCAGGTCCTCTAGCTTTCTCTGTCTTTCCTGTTCGGTCATGTCCCCTAATTCCTTCTTTTTGGCTTCCAATTCTTTCTTCTGTTTGTTGATCTTCTGTTCCCGGTGCATCAGGTCTTCCTCTCTCTGGTTCAATTCATCTTCTTTATACTCTAGTTTTTCTCGTAGATCATCCAATTGATCTCTTTTCATTTTCAGTTCATCTTGTAGGTCTTGTATCCTCTGATTCTTCTCTTCGATCTCTTCTTCTTTCTGCTCGATTACGTTATCCTTATCCTCTAGAGCTTTCTCTAACTCTTCGTCGTCTATCTGACTATAATCTATAGAACTTTTCGATGACTCAAGTTTTTCTCTCAATTCTTCATTCTCTTCCTTTAAAGTCTGAAATTTAGCTTTTAATTCTTCATCTCCGCCCTCTATGGAAACCTGCTGACCGGGATGTGATTTTTTCTGAGCTTTCAGATATTTCAGCATGGCGACGCTACCCTGTTTTATCTCCTCGATCTCGTCGTTCAACTGTTCTCTTTCTTCTTTAAGTTCTTCTATCTTTTCTTGAAGTTCGTTGACTCTTTCCTCTAGGCGGGCATTTTCTTCAACGATCTCTTCGACCTCAAAATCACCCGATTCCAACTCACTTAGCCTTTTCTGGAATTCTTCTTTTAATGCACTTACTTCCCCCATCCTGGAGTCAAGACTCTCCTCTTTTTCTTTGATCTCCTCTCTCAATTCCTCACGTTCATCCTCAAAGGTTTCCTCCCCAAGCCAACTTGAAAAAGAGTCATCTTCTCCTGCCAACCATGCTTTTAAAGCTTCGTTGTCTTCAACCGATACCCCATCCTCCTCATCTTCGATTACGTCTCTTTCCTCTTTTGCCTTTTCTATCTCAGTACTCAATAGGCCACCGAGATCATCATCCTCGCCTTCCCCGGTGAGCCAGTTAGAAAGAGCTTCATCCCCAGTATCATCTTTTTCATCCCCGTCTTCATCCTCTTCCTCTTCCAATAATTCTGTAGCCTGATTTTTGATCTGCTCAGCCTTATCTACGTCAAATCCATCAAGACTTTTAAGTTTGTTCAGATCAGCCGATGAAAGGGATTTTAAACTAGTGAAACCCGATTTGAATAAAAGCTCCGCTATGTCTTCCGTTACCAGAGAGATCTTTTTAAATTGATCTATAATGTTCTCCTTCTCCCCGCTAGAAATATCATCCATTACATTCTCCTCTTCGAGTTTTCGTTTTCTAACGGGAGTACTTTTAGAACTTTCAGCCATGATTGAAACACATCTTTTTTTCGGCTTTTTGTATTTTCAATGATAAATAAGCCTTCAATATATATTTTTTTCACATCTCTAGTACATTCTTTATCTATATTAACCCAATGTAGATAGCATTATGTAACTTCGGTTTCATTTTATTTAAGCGTTTCCTAATTCTATGAGTTAACCATGAGTTTTAAATCTGTCTACAACCTTTTTGATTAAAACAGGTATAAGTATCCAAAGCAATAGTACTGGATAGATGTTCTGTACATCCAGGTATATCAAAAGAGTTGTGGATATTATACCGAATACCAGTACTATCAGAACACACATCTTGTTCAATTTATAGATGTCGATCAAATCTATCTGATATGCATAAACAAACATACTTAATTGTTTTTTCGACAAAATAATATAGGTCATCACCCGATGAGGACTAATATGAGCGTTGAGAAAGAACAGATAATCACCATGGCACATGGTGCTGGCGGAGAACTAATGGATGAATTGATACACGATCTGATCCTGCCCTCGTTCAGATCTGATATCGGTGAAATACCTCTTTCAGACCTTGATGATTCCGCCGTTATCGATGATATCGTAATAACCACGGATGGACATACCGTAAAACCTATTTTTTATCCTGGAGGTGACTTAGGAAGCTTATCTATTTCGGGTACTGTGAACGACCTACTAGCTCTAGGAGCAAAGCCATTAGCACTCACTGCCGGTATTATATTGCCAGAGGGAGTTCCCATTAAAGATATAGAAAAGATATTATCCAGTGCTGCAAAGGTGTGTGATAAAGCTGGTGTACACATCGTAGCAGGTGACACTAAGGTTATAGAAAGGGACGACCTGGATTCCCCGGTTATGACGACTACAGGGATAGGGAAACGTCATCCACTGCTGGATCGTAATATGGAAAAAGCGGGTAAAAGAAGAACAAAATGGCTATCAGATAATAATTTAAAAGAAGGGGATAAAATAATCATAACTGGTACACTTGGTGACCACGGGATCACCATACTTTCTGAAAGAGAGGGGTACGGTTTCCAGGGCCAGATTAAAAGCGACGTAGCCCCGCTGGTTGATGTTATGGAAAAGGCATTGAAGGTAGGAGGGATCGCTTCCGCAAAGGATCCAACGAGAGGTGGATTAGCAAATTCACTCAATGAACTAGCTTCTAAATCTAATGTGGGTATGGAGATACAAGAGAAGGACATATCTATCAAAAATTGGGTCGAAAATGCTGGTGAACTACTAGGTATCGATCCTCTCACCATCGGAAACGAGGGGAAATTCATATTGGGTGTGGAGTCGTCGATGGCTGAAAAGGTGGTAGAGGAGATCAAAAAAACCAAAGAGGGGAAAGACGCTGCGATAATAGGAGAAGTGAAACGTGAAATGGAATGCGTGGTATTGAGAACAGAAGTGGGAGGAACTAGGATACTCGAGACACCTGTAGGTGACCCTGTTCCCAGGATCTGTTGACTACTGATATCTCCAGAATGCTATCATTGCTGAGATGGACAGTAAAATAATCAGAAATACCATAGGAAGCAGAGAAGTTTCACCATCTCGATCCATCCATGTATCTTCCTCCTCTTCTACTAAAATAGTTACAGTGTCAGTATCCCAGTTACCATCCTTATCTTCAACGTAAAGCATAACTTGATAAGACCCTGCTTCTCTGAACACAGTCGAATATCTCACCCCTTCTCCGTCATAATTTCCGTCAGCGTTCACATCCCATCTATAGACGGTTATGTTGTCATCGTCCCATGAGTTGTCTGCTCGGAGTTCTACTAAACTATTTTCACTTGTTTCGATATCTCTCCCTGCATCGGCGATAGGAGCTGTTATATCGTTTCTCCAATCAGATAAAAAGATGTTGGAAAAGTATTCGCCTATTTCTTCGTTTTCAATTATAGCACCCACCTCACGATTCTGTAGAACAGAGTTGGAATTCCAGTTTACACTAGAAACCAGAACTTTTTCTTCATCTACGATCATACCTTTATTGTGAACTTTCGACAATCCGTGTTCATCGGATATCAGTTTAGCCTCTAGATCGATATCTTTTTCTTCAGAGATATTTCTCAACTTTTCGACTATGTCATCATTCCCTATGGTGCTGTAATCCCCTAGATTATACCAAGTAGAATCCAGAAGGATTTTGACTTCTACTCCCTCTTTGGCCCTTTCAATTATACTCGAAACAAATGGATTTTCTCCATTTTCCCAAGGTCTAATGTAAAACTGCTGCAGATAAATAGAGTCGTCAGCCGATTCTATCATATCCGTTATAGATTCTTTAGAAGTGTCCGGGGATATCACCGCTTCTACATCTAGTTTATCTTCCATTTCAAATGGTTCAAAACTTTTAGAGTGAAACCCGACCTGGTTGTTTTGAATATTATCAAAATCCTCGATATCCGATGCGATGAAATCATCACCAAATTGCATATCATCTTGGAATACCTGTGTATAATATCCTGAGATTTCTTTGTCTTCTAGAACCACACCCCAACCTCTATTTCCATAAGTCGGGTTGACTGGATATCCATTATAGCCAAAATTTTCAGAGGAGATCAGAACCTTTTTTGAATCAGCGACCATCATCTTAGAATGTAAATAGTGATAAGGTGAGTATCCAAAATCTCCCATAAGCTGAACATCCCCTCCGGAATCTTTGATTTTACTCAAACATAACCTTGCTTCTTCACTCAATCCTCCCACTGGATTCCCCTCCGCTAATATGTTTACTTGTACGCCCTCTTCTGCTAGTTCTGCAATACGGTTCGTGATCTTCTTATTCCCTAACTCGTAGATAGAAATCTTAAGAGAAAGTTCTACATCATCTAAAAATCCCATTATCACTTCATGTGAATTATCAGGGGAACAGAAAGCGGTGAGATTACCGTTATAAGAAAATCTTCTTTGGTCGAAATCTGAATGGCCCACCTTCCAATCCCTGGACCAGTTCCAATCCTCCGCACTGTTGGTATCTTGAGCTCTTCTTTTAGCATAGCTTGCATAGCCTAGTGCTGCACACCGTTCTCCGATCCATCCATATCCTTCATCTCCTTCTCCCTCACCATAGTAAAATGCATCAGAGAGTTCTCCACCGGTGTATATCAGTAGTTCGTCCTCCTCGTTAGCGAGTTTAAAATTACCTTCGGTGTCAAAATCCTCATACATTATCAGATCAGGGTCATCATGCCAGATATCCTTATAATCGCTTTCATCAGCAGCTATAACTATCTCTTCACTCGCCCCGAAATAAACGTTTTCTATGATCAGATCCCCTTCAAGATCGGTGATCATCAGTTCTTCTATTGTACCCGCCCCACCTTTGTTTGAAAGTACTATGTATTCCCCTCCTGGGCGACTTTTATAGTAAACTTCCGTGATCTTGATATCAGGTTCCGCATCACCTACCACAGGCTGTGGGATGATGAATAATAAGATCAAGATTACGGCAGCCACTTTCTTCATGCTTCAATGGGAATAGACCATCTATATAAAACTCTTGGACATTCACAATTCCAACTCCAAGAAGCTTATATAACACATTTCGTTATATCGAATCCGATGCCGAGGTAGCTAAGTCTGGCCTAAGGCGGTGGCCTCGAGAGCCATTGGTGCCTTGCACCACAGGAGTTCGAATCTCCTCCTCGGCGCT
>JAWOGF010000036.1:0-10906 GCA_046497075.1 Candidatus Saliniplasma sp. | reverse complement strand
ATACGCCAGCCCGCCTCGATATCCTCGTCGTAGGCTTCGATACCGGCGTCCCATCGGAGATGTATCGTTTCACCTGCATAATCCGTTAGATCGAACGTCACCGTTTCCCAGTCGACAGTACCTCCCCAGGCCTGCTGACCTCCTAGTGGATTGCCGTAATCCCCATTGATCTCTCCGTCATAACCTTCGTTGGGGGTTATCAGACTGTAATCTCCATTCACCCCGTTAGTCGACAACTTAAGATTACCGCCGTCAAGGTACGTGGTCTGTTGACCGAAGGAACGCCAGTGGTCAAATGATAGTTCAGCTGAATCTGCATCTGCAGGTATCTGTATCTCCGGAGTTATCAACCAACTTAGGTATCCATACTCAGACGTTTTATAATACTGTCCATCACCGAAATCCCATGAATTTGTTCCTGAACTCGCTCCATTATCGCGTATTCCCCATTCACTCGCTTGTGATTCTGATGTGCCCGTGGTATAACCTAGATCACCACCCTCGACGTCGTCGGAGAACAGTGTCTGGCTGCCAGACCCTGTGTGCTCAACTACCAAATTCGACGGTGACTCTGGTGGTGTACCTAATATCGTGAATGCTCCACTTGTATCGGTACCTGTGTTAGCGTCAGTATCGTAAACGGTTGCACGTATCTGTGCTTCATTTGTACCTTCGTCCGGTACTTCCCAATTATAACTACCTGTATCGGATAACCCCGTCATGATCTCTGTCCAAGTATCTCCACCATCTGTACTGTATTCAAGATCAATAGAATCGATAGGTGCTCCATTTTCTTCCGTGACCCACTCGATAGCTTCTGTACTTCCTTGTTCCCAAGTCTCTCCGCCTGCCGGTCTGGTAATATCTATACTAGGTCCTGCAACTTCAGAGGCGACACCTCCGCTGACAACGACTGCGAACGGTTGGCTGCTTTGGGGGACATCATGTGCACTGACTGTAACTTGATAGGTGCCCTGCTGGACTCCGTTCTGATCGGGTAATAACAGTATGTCTTCTTCAACGTTAAGGCCATCATATTCTCCTGTACGAGGACCATTCCACGGATTACTAGTAGGATCCGGATCCGAATAGCCCGGATTATATCCCGTGAATGCGTTCCCTATATATTTTGTTCCATCTGGAGCCGTCACTTCAAGGTCTAGATCATTAACTATCGTAGGATCAGCCCCACTAGATGCAGGATAATCTGCCCAGGCTAACGTTATTTCTACATCCTCGCTCGTATCCGTTACCTCAAAATTTGTTTCCCAAGTTTCACCTGTACTTAACTCTAAATCCTCCTGCGATGAATCGTAAAAAATCGTTTTCCGCTCGTCACCATCAAATTCAAGAGCACGATCTAACTGACTCCTACCGTAGCCCTGATCGTTATTCGGGAACCTATTGTCGTTTTGATACGCACCTGAACCAGATATCTCCACAGCGCCGTTTATCATTGTTGCCCTCACAAGAGCATTCGTTGGATTGAAGCCGTTCGCATCTGGATGAAAGCCCCCTTCATAATAATGCCTAACTTGACCAACTTGCCCTGCTACGCCAGGGGTAGCCATGCTTGTTCCGGACATACTTGTATAACCTGTAGGGTTGCCATTCTGTGCTGACATCAATCCAGACCCTATGTGGGTTATAGTTGGTTTTATCCGTCCATCACTAGCATAACCTCTACTGCTGAAGTATGCCATACTATCTTGACTATTATAGTTCTCTACCGCCCCAACACTAAAAATGTTTTTAGCTTCAGCTTGGACGGAAAGTGTATCGGCGCCTGAGCCGTCATTCCCCATAGCGTACAATATGTTAAAATCTTTATTATCCCAGATAAATTGATCTGAAGTTTGAGCCGAAGATCCATAGTCACCAGATCCTCCGCCCCAGCTATTAGTGTGAGCCCTGGATCCTTCATCGTAGTATCCCCCGTATCCATCGTTGTACATATCTGAAGGCGGGTTTATGCCTTGTCCATCCGTAGACACGTCTTGGAATACTATATCCGCTTCTAGGGCATTGCCATCCTCGTTGGTATACTCCCCATAAGTTGGAGATTCACCTAGTACAGTACCAGAAACATGAGTACCGTGATCGGCGCCTGAACCCACTTGACCGTTCCCACCTGGAGGAACGTAATTGTCTATTACTTTGCCGCTACGGGAAAAGGCTTCATGATCTTCATAAAGACCACTGTCCATCACCGTAACGATCTCACCTGCACCAGTAACACCTTCATCAGTTACCTTCCTGTTACCCACTTCATTAGTTTGACATACCCATGTAGCATCTGAGTTGAAAAGCCTGTACTCCTCAATGCCCTTTGTTATAAAATTCACCCCGTGAATACTAGCGATATCCCCGATTTTGTCAGCATCGATCTCAACACTGATGGTGTTACGCACTATGGACTGAACCTCACCGCCTAATCCAGACATCTCTCTTGCAAGCATTCTAGGTCTGCTCCCATCGAAAAACTCTATGTCAAGTAGTACCTTTCCTTGTTCATCCATGAGTTCTTCATCGAATCTATAAGCGGGTTGGTATATACCCATCCAATTCACGAAATCTAGTTCCTCAACTCGTGATCTAGTCTGGGTATCCATTTCTGCAATGAAATTGAACCTATTTCGGAATCCATGAAGGTTCACTCCCATATCCTCAACCCTTTCTTTCCATTCTGGCTTGATCGGTCCGATGAACTGTAGAATATAGTACCCAGATTCCTCACCTGAGTACTCCGTGATTTCGAGTTCTTTCGGTACATCGGGTATTCCGTTTCTCACGTTGAAAGAGTGTCCCTGTAAACCGACATGATCTCTGTTCTCAAGAGATTCTATGTCATGACCTTGTCTAACAAGTTCATTTTTACGCGTAGTAGTTGACTCAACCAGTACGAATTCATCGTAGTTCGCTAGGATAGAAAATCCCTCTGAGTTCTCCAATGTTTCAATGGCTTTTCCTCTCTCATAGACTAAGAAGCAAGTACTTTCCTCCGAAGTCTCAGCTTGTAAAACCATACTCATACTAAGAGCAGATATCACAAGCAAGATCACTGAGAAAAGCACAAACTTTCTTTTCAAACTTTTTTTATACATGTTTTTCTCCTCATTTCCCTAAATACTTAGGTTATGAAAGCAGTTTTACAATAGCTTATATACCTAACATGCAAATTTGCATTTTCGTTAAATTTTAGGGAAAGAGTAATATTTGGGAAAAATTATTACTCAAACACTAAAATGAGGTCTACGGTTGAGGAAAGGGTACTTCTACACCTTAAAAATCATCTATCACATATTAGTGGCAGAACGGCTTCCTATACAGTCTGTCAGCAGGGAATAGCTGATGCAGTTGGGGCAAGTTTGAGTCAGGTCAGTCGTACCGTTCGACAGATGAAAAAAGATGGGTTGATCGAAGAAGATAAAAGATACATGGAAGGTGAACAAGAAAGGAAAAGAAAGGTATATGCACTTACAACTAAAGGGGCTAGTAAGGAAAAAAAGATCCGAAATAAGTTCAAAGAACAATATTTTATTTTAAATACCCCTGAGGAGGAAGTAAAAATAAAAGGAAACAACCTTGGATCATACATAAACGATGCCGATCCTTTATTATACGCACTAGCTCGTCTAAATAAAAACGAGGTGGTAGAATTAGAACCTATCAAACAAGAAAAGGAGCCCTCATTTGTCAATAGGAAGGCTGAGCTTTCAAGATTGAAATCAGAGCTGAGGGAAGTACGTAAAAGTGGTTGTAAAGCTTTATTCATCGCGGGAGAAACCGGGATAGGTAAAACAACCTTGGTCAAGGAATTTAAAAAGTATGCATCAAAAGAGGGGTTCAACTTTTTAGAAGGTAACGCTCATTTTGAAACCTCTGAACCGTATCTACCATTCAAAAAGGCCTTCGATAGGTATGAAAAAAAGGGGAGGGGTTACGAAAAAAAATTGGACCCTAAAGAGGTCTTCAGTTATCGTGGGATGAAAAAGGATGATGAGCTATTTCACGATGAACGTCACTCAGCTTTCTTCGAATTTATGAAAGAATTGAGGAAACGAGCGAAAAAGGCACCCGTTGTTATATCCTTAGATGATCTGCAGTGGTCAGATGCTGCGACCCTTGAACTCCTCTATTACATGATCAATAACTTGAAAGATACTCCTGTTTTTTTGGTCTGTACTTACCGGCCTGAAGAGATTTCCAGTTCCCATCCTTTCTACAACATCCGCAATCGCCTTTCTCGTCAACAGAGGTACGAGGAGATAGAGCTTAAACCTTTCGGATTGGAGAACACTAGGAAGCTTCTGTATTCTATCACAAATAATTCTCGATTATCGAATGACTTGGTCGAACAAATCTACCAGATAACCGAAGGTACGCCATTATACATCATTGAATTCACCGATCTATTGATAAAAGAAGGAAAAATAACTGAAGACCCAGCTATTACTCAACTCGATGAGGATCGTTTAAACATACCCAAGGTGATCGAAGACGTTATCAAAAGACGTTTAACAATCAATACCTCTAAAGATGGGCGTAATCTCATTGACCTGGGAAGTGTCATAGGTGATGATATACCTTTTGAATTGTTGTTGAACTGCAGTAGAATGGACAAATTAGATCTTCTAGACACGATCGATGAACTTTTGAAACAGGATATCTGGGTTGAAGATGCTGAAGACGGGTCGTATAGTTTTTCACACTTCCTTATAAACGAAGTAGCCTACCAAAATATATCAGCAGTAAAAAAAGAAAAATTACATCTTTTTGTTGCAGATAAGATCAAAGAATTTTATGAGAACCAGATAAATGAGTACTACTCGGACATTGCATACCATTATAGAAGAGGTGACAAGCCAGAGCGGGCCGTTGAATATTATCTAAAAGCTGGAGAGGAAGCTGAATCAGTATTCGCACATGAAGATGCAATAATGATGTATGAAAATGCGCTAGAACTTGAAGTAGAGGATAGTGAGAAACGGATCATAATACTTGATAAATTGGGTGAAGTCCACAAGATCATCGGAGAGTACGAAGAATCTTTGCGATACTTTGAGAAAGTGATGGATGAAGGGATGGGTCAAAGGCTTAAACTCAAGGTTCTTCGCGAGAAAAGCGGTATACTGGTGAACCAGGGACAATACGACGAGGCATTAAAAACAATCGAGGAATGCTTGTCGATCTGTGAAGAGAACGATAAAATCAGATGTAAACTGCTCAACAGTAAAGGCTGGATATACATGTTACTTGGAGACCTAAACGATGCTTCTAAAGTCTTCGAGAAGGAAATAAAGGTAGCTACCGAGCTAGGTGAAAAAAAAGATATCGGACAAGCGATCCATGACAGCGGTACCGTTGAATTACAGAAAGGAAAACTAGATACATCCCTAGAGCGCCTGAATAAAGCTCTCGAAATCCGAGAAAATGCAGGTGACATTAAAGGCATGGCTGCAACCCTCAACAACATAGGTATGATCTACTGGTATAAAGATCTAGATAAGGCTTTAGAATATTATGAACAAAGTTTGAAGATCAGAAAAAAGACAGGTGAAAAACGTTATGTCTCCATGGCATTGAACAATATAGGGAGTTTATACATTCCTAAAGGCCATTTTGACAAAGCATTAAGATACCAGGAACGTAGTCTTGAGATCAAGGAAAGCATCGGGGATAAAGGAGGGGTAGCAATGTCTCTTGTAAATATTGGTAATATATACTTTGAAAAAGGCGAAATCGATATTGCCCTAGAGTATTACGAGAGGAGTTTAAAAATTCGGGAAAATATTGGAGATAAAAGAGGAGTAGCTGCCTCTATCAGTAATATAGGTATGGTCTATCGATTTAAAAATAAGGTAGAACAGGCATTAGATCACTATGAAAGAACCTTCGATCTCTGTGAAGAAATCGGGGAGAAACAGACTTTGATCGATATATATTCTGAATTAGGGTTAACGTATGTAGATATTGGAAAACAAGAAATTGCTATGAAACACGCTGAAAAGGCATTTGAACTGTGTGTCGATAGTGGTGCAGACGCATTGAAAGGACAGGTACATAGGGTACTTGGAGTTATCAACAGGAAAAAGGGCGATTTAGATACTGCTGAAAACGAGTTGATGGAGGCCCGCGAATTATTAGAGGGAGTAGGTAACATTGTAGATTTAACCAAAGCGATATATGATCTTGGAGTGGTAATGGTCAAACGTGGTGACTTAGATAAAGGGAAGAAGAACCTGAAAGATGCTTTAGAACGCTTTGAAAGGATGGGGATGGAATGGTGGACAGAAAGATGTGAGGAGAAACTTAGTAAATTATCCTGAAAAGTATCGTCATAAAAAAAAGAGGTAAGGAAGTGAGTTTTATCAGTATTCTACTGACCAGGTGACATCGTAGTCCGCGTCATTGTAGATATAGTAGCCTTCTCCTGGAATAAACTCGAAGTTATCTGGGTTATAATCATAGGCTAGATTGTTCTCCTGAGACGCATCGAAGTAACCTACTATGGAGACCTCTTGAGGTAACCCGTGGTTACCTGCTGTTGAACTCGGTAACCCGACCATGTTCCATCCTGGATTCAGTGTGATATCCGTGCTAGTCGGTTCCGTTCCTTCAACCGTCAGCGTATCGTCAGTATTCATCTGTATCCAAACGCCCATGGTGCTGTCCCAACTGTTCAATCCGTTGAAGTGCTCTTCACGACCCGGTATGTAGGACTGCCATTCAGATTCAACGGCATCGTAGTACATCACCTTGTCGTAATTTCCTGAGATACCGTTTTCAGGATCATCTAATATAGAACCTAGATCTGTATCGGTTAAATCAAGATAAAATGATACAAAATTCCACCCGTTAGAGGAACTCCCAGATGTGAAGCTAATATTCATTGTTTGTAGATTTGTATTAGGTTCTTGTACCGCATTAATGTTCGACTCCTCTGCACCGTTTTTTCCTTCTGCACGTACAACATACCACCAGAAGGTTTCATCACTTGTACCTTTATCTACGTCTAGGTGATCATACTCTGCTGAACCGTCTGCTGAGACTCTGTCTATGAGTGTGGTTGAATTCCATGGTCCGCTCTGCTGGTCAGATCTATAAACATTGTATTGACTTACTATACTAGGATCGTCAGGACTTGCATCCCATTTTATTAGGTTATGTTCAGTTCCGTTGCCTGCACCTTCTTTTTTTATCTGAAGATTATCGATATTCCAACCTGAATAAGTCCAACCTTCATCAGTAGGACCTAGGCCGAATCTTACTTGAAAATTATCGTTACCATCTGCATATTCAGATATGTCATAAGATTGATTATTCCAACTGTTCTCCGTTATAGTACTGGATGGATTCTCCCATATCTGCTGCCAAGAAGAGCCGTCGTAAACTTCTATGTATCCTTTATCGTATTGATTCTCTTCTAGATTTAACCATCTTTGGAATTCAAGGGTTACTCCAGTTGAACCTGAAAGGTCTATAGTCGGTGATGTTGCCCACATTGTTGAGGATATACTGTTCTCATAATCACCGTTATTACTCAAGTCATAGCCGAGTACATTACTTCCTTCGTATGCATTTACGGGGTCTGGATTACCATTTTCACCGCCTAGCCCTTCTGGTGGTCCTACTTCCCACTCACCCTCGCTTATCATCCACCCTTTATCGGTTTCAAAACCGTCTTCAAAGACTAAATTTGAACTATAATTAATCACGGATAGGTTCCCTGGAGGTTCTGGAGGAGCTCCTTCGATGGTAAATGTTGAGTCACTCTGATTGGTACTGCACCTCCCCTGTGTATCATAGATTCTACCCTTTACAAGGCAGTTAGTACTATCTTCGTTGGGTACAATCCAAGTGTAGCTGCCTGTATCTGACAAATCTGTATTGATCACTGTCCATGAAACACCGCCATCTGTACTATATTCTAGATTTATATAATCTATTGAATCGTCACCAGCGGTGGATGTCCAAGTGACATCGTGTTGAGTTTCCGCTGACCAAACTTCACCTCCAGCAGGAGAGGTGATGGTTATCTCTGGTTCTTCTCCAGGTGGTGAATCATTGAGAGGGCTTTGAGACGACTGTACTACCTCTGCCTCTTGGTGGGTACCTAGCGGATTGTCCACGGTTTCCCAATTGTGAGTCTGAACAAAAGCGGTGACATAAAGGTCCTCGAGATTCCACCCACTTTCTATATTGAATTCCCTTTCGAAATTTAGTGTCTCTCCTTGACTGATAGAGATGGATTCAGGGGGTAAAGAGTCTTCCACGGTAAAACGCATGTGGTGGCCCTCTTCCCATACATCGTGATCTTCACAGATAACAAAATGTATCCATAGATTTGAATGTGCCACCGGGTTTTCTGCTGTTACCGTTGCTTGTAATTTGGCTTTACTGTCGCTAATCAGGCTACCCTGAGTATCCATACTTAGGTATGTATCTTGACCGAGGTGTGAATCAATAGTGCTCTTGAAATTTTCATATTCAGTTTCATTGTCTGACCCAGCAATGTTAGCGTCCATGCCATCGAAGAAGGAAACAGGGTTCCACGGTGCGGAATAATTTTCACTGCTCCGTCGCCATCCTGACCCTTTGTAATAATAAGGATCATCCTCTGCGACGTGCCATTCAAGAATAGCTAATTGGTCTCTAGAATATTCATCAGCTACTTTTCCCGAAGCGTACTGGTGAGCAACACAACCACCACATCCAATATATCCGAACTCCTCAACTAGAACGGTTCGGGAAACGCTCTGAGACGGCTGGTTTTCGTATTCCTCATGGTTCATCTCATATCCAACTACTACGGAAAATAAGGAGACAAATAATAGGGCGGCAACACCTAGA
This sequence comes from Candidatus Saliniplasma sp., assembly GCA_046497075.1. GTDB lineage: Archaea > Thermoplasmatota > Thermoplasmata > Halarchaeoplasmatales > Halarchaeoplasmataceae > Saliniplasma. Next base: position 2,053 of record JAWOGF010000036.1, on the reverse strand, counting down.
ACCAAAAACGTTTGTCCTCTATCTTTATTCATTTTGTCACCATTCCTTTTTGCATTTTCGATAAGAGATACGTAAAAAAATTTATATCTATATTATCTTTTAATTGTATAAAAATAGACCGGTAGAACAATCTCGAAATCAAAAGTAACCCAGTGGTGAAAAAGGATCCAATCCATATTCCGTTTTTTTTCCTCATACTTAACTACCTAATATTAAACTTAATAAAAAGTATAAATACGTATTTGCTAAATTTAAGTGTATAAAGGTGTAAAAGTCGTTGTAGGGTAATGTTTAAGTTATATTTAAAAAAAGAAATTAAATGGGTTTTGTTGAAGATTTAGATCGTCTAGATAGCTTCTTCATCTTTTCAGTAGTCGATGGACCACTGTACGGCCGTGTCAGCGTTGCTGTAAACCCAATATGCGTTCCCTGGGCTCATCAGCACGGACGAAAGATCAGAGTAGTATTCACAGTTGTAATCCTGTCCTCCATTGAACACACCTATCTTGGTCACCGAGTTGGGCAGGGTATCAGATGCATATCTATCTGTGCTTGACGGATATCCCACCATATTCCATCCCGGTTCTAAAGTGATATCTGTGCTGGTCGGTTCCGTTCCCTCTATCGTCAGCGTGTCGTCAGCGCTCATCTGTATCCATACACCCATGGTGCTGTCCCAACCGTTCAACCCATTGAAGTGCTCGGCCCTACCAGGTATGTAAGATAACCATTCATCTGTACTAGCGTCGTAGTACATCACCTTATCGTAGTTGCCTGAGATCCCATAATCGGCATCCTCAAGTATCGCTGTTAAAGAAGTGTCACCCGGTACCAAATTGAACGATACGAAGTTCCAGCTGTTTGCCTGAGCGTCTGTAACGAGTGATATCTCAAAAATGTCCGTTCCCGCGCCGGGTTCCTGCACAGCTTCGGCGTTCTCCTCTTCTAGACCGTTCGTACCTTCTGCTCTTACAACGTACCACCAGTAAGTATCGTCGACTTCTCCTCTATCTTCATCTAGGTAGCTGTAGTTTACTGATCCATCTGCAGGTACATTGTCAATCAACGTCGTTCCGTCCCATGGACCGCTTTGATCCGCTGAACGGTATATGTTATAATGACTTACCTCGTCGGGATCATCCGGACTCGCATCCCAGCTGATCAAATTATGCTCATCACCATCCGACGGAACTCCTTCTGCGGTTACTGTTATGTTGTCTATACGCCAGCCTTCTCCGATATCCTCGTTGTAGGCTTCGATACCGGCGTCCCAACGGAGATGTATCGTTTCACCTGCATAATCCGTTAGATCGAATGTCACCTTTTCCCAGTCGACAGTGCCGCCCCAGCCCTGCTGACCTCCTAGAGGATTGCCGTAATCTCCGTTGATCTCTCCGTCATAACCTTCGTTGGGTGTTATCAGGCTGTAATCGCCGTTCACCCCGTTAGTCGACAACTTCAGATTACCGCCGTCTAGGTATGTGGTCTGTTGACCGAAGGAACGCCAGTGGTCAAATGATAGTTCAGCTGAATCTGCTTCCGCAGGTATCTCTATCTCCGGAGTTATCAACCAACTTAGGTATCCATAATCAGACGTTTTATAATACTGTCCATCACCGAAATCCCATGAATTTGTTCCTGAACTCGCTCCATTATCGCGTATACCCCATTCACTACCTGAGTCGGAGATTCCTGTAGTGTAGCCCTTATCTTCAGATACATCGTCCTCAAAAAGGATGGACACACCTTCACCATTGTGTTCCACATCTACATTTTCAGGGGCTGCAGGTGGTTCTCCTATGATCGTGAAAGTCCCTGTACTGATATCCTCTTCAGTTCTACCTTGTGTATCTGTGACCCGAACTCTAACTAAACAATCACTACTTTGTTCGTTAGGAACCAGCCACGGATAACTTCCTGTATCATCAACCCCTGCGTCGATATCCGTCCAGCTATCGCCTCCGTCGGAACTATACCAAAGATCTATCTCCTCTATAGGATCGTCAACTTCTACCGTATCCCACGTAATATCTTCTTCTGTTTCCGCTTCAAA
>JAWOGF010000078.1:0-13523 GCA_046497075.1 Candidatus Saliniplasma sp. | reverse complement strand
GCTGCTACGGTGACTACAGCTATAATCAATCCATAGAATCCCAGCTCGCTCCAATTCGTTCTCGTCAGTATCGGTTCATCCGGGTCTCTCGGTGGTTTATCCATTATATCTCCGCTGCCTCGACATGCTCCTAGAGCGAAGGCGGGAAAGACATCGTTCACAACGTTCAGGAAAAGTATCTGAAGTGGTAGTAGGGGGAGTGGAAAACCGATTATAGAGGCGATCAGTATCGCCAATAACTCACTGATATTGCATGAGATGAGATAGACGACGAATTTACGTATATTGTTGAATATTATCCTACCTTCCTCTACTGCCCTTTCGATGGTTGAAAAATTATCGTCCTGGAGTATCATGTCTGAAGCTTCTCTGGCTACTTGAGTCCCTCTTTTTCCCATAGCTATACCTATATCGGCTTTTTTCAGGGCCGGCGCATCGTTGACTCCATCTCCCGTCATCGCGACTATCGACCCGTTGTCCTGATGTATCTTTATCAGGTCCAGCTTGTTTTCTGGATTGACTCGGGCAAAGATAGGAGCTTCTACGAAACGCTCGAACTGTTCTTCGTTCAAGTTTTCTGAATCGGCCAGTTCTTTTCCCTCGATGACCTCGGTATCTTCGGAATCGATGAGTCCCAATCTGTAACCAACGTTTTTGGCTGTGGCTGCATGGTCACCGGTTACCATGACGACCCTGATCCCCGCGTTGTGACATTTTTCTATGGCGGGTTTTACAGATTCTCTCGGAGGGTCCATCATCCCCACCAACCCCAGGAAGGTCAGGTCTTCATACGGTTCTTCCTCTGTACTATCTACTTCTTTCTTCGCTAGAGCGAGTATCCTCAGACCGTCTTCCGCCATCTTCTGGTTCTTCTGCAGCCATCTTTCCTTCTCATCTGATGTGAGTTCTTTGGTACCATCCTTTGTCATCACTTTGGTTGAGTGTTCAAGTACATTCTCCGGGGCTCCTTTTACTGCGACTTTAAATCCTTTCTCGATCTCATGGTATGTAGCCATCATCTTGACAGCCGGATCGAAGGACACCTCTCTTTTTTCTGGTAGATGTTCGAGCAGCTGATCTCTCTCCATACCACCTTTGATACCGGCTATCAAAAGTGAAACTTCCAAGGGATCGCCCATCATCTCCCTGCTTCCTCCAATATTTTTGAAAGAGGCGTTGTTACAGAGGACCCCTACTTCTAATGTTTCTTTCAGTACTGGATCGTCTATCTGTTCTTTCTCCTCTCCCTCACAGAAGAAAGTACCATCAGTATCTAAACCGGTTCCGGTTACATCAACAGAACTATCTTCCATCTCGTACTTGCTGACAGTCATCCTGTTCTCCGTCAGAGTACCTGTTTTATCTGCACAGATTATATTGGTGGAACCGAGGGTTTCAACGGAAGATAACCTGCTCAATAGAGCGTTCTCCTTAGCCATCCTGAGCATCCCTCTAGCCAGGACAAGAGTAGCAACTATAGGAAGTCCTTCCGGAACGGTAGCTATAGCCAGTGCGATTGCGGTTTCTATCATAAGGATCCGGTCCATGCCTCTGAGCATACCGGCTACACCGACTATGCCGGCTACGACTATGAGAAGAGGTATCAGTTTATGACCAAGAGCGTCAAGTTTCTTTTCTAAAGGCGTTTCCTCTTCCTCAGCACTTTCGATAGATTTCGATATCTGGCCGAGCTCGGTCTGCATACCTGTGGAGATCACAACACCTTCAACGGTGCCCCTGGTCAGGTAAGTCCCTTTGTACAGCATATTATCCCTCTCTGCCAGTTCAGTATCTTCATCGATAACATCTGCTGTTTTACTGACAGGTACCGACTCTCCGGTAAGAGTGGCTTCATCCACCTGAAGCTTTGAGGTTTTCAGTGCCCTAAGGTCTGCAGGTACCATATCGCCGGATTGAAGGGTCACTATATCCCCAGGGACTAGATCCCTTGCAGGTATCTTTTTTACATCCCCGTTCCTTCTTACGTGGGTGTTTATTTTTGTCATCTCATGGAGAGCTTCCATGGAACTTACTGCTCTAGCCTCTGTTACAAAACCGATGATGGCGTTCACCACCAGAACTGCTAGAATAGAGATCCCTTCGATAACTTCTTCTATGACAAGAGAGATTATCGCAGCCGCTCCTAAAAGGATCACTAAAAAACTTTTGAACTGGTCCACGAATATTTTAAAACGGCTCTTCCTCTTGGTTTCTTTCAACTTGTTCCGGCCGAACTTCTTCCTTCTCCTTTTTACTTCTCTTCTGTCTAGACCTTCCTCTCTTTTGACTTTGTGATGATCTAGGATATGGTCTGTAGATTTTGACCAGGGCTTCTCTAACAGCTTATTTCGAGGCAGTAAGGTGAACCTCCATATCGATGGATGGATTGGGTGAAGTCAATATAAATCTTTTTATTATTTACAAGGGGTAAGTTTGAGAGGTATTTGTAAACTATAAGTAAAATTATTTATATAACATTTGATAATAAGTTTACATATGATAACATCCACCGAATTGAGGATATTCAAGGATCTATCAGGTGATTCAACAGTATCGAAACTTGCGGAAGAGATCGGAGTGGATGTATCAACGGTATCGAAGTACGTTTCTATGTCGATAGAAAGAGAAAACGGTCTCTTCGAGAAAAGGAAAGAGGGTAAGAGTGTCTTTATCAAGAGAGCAAATACTTCTCATTCTAATCTTCTTAAGACCATATTCAATGAATACCCAAGGTGGGAAGTCGAAAAATTGTTCTCCCACTCGAGATTAAAAGTAGCTGCGGTAATATCCGAACCAAAATATGTCAAAGATATCGTGTTCATAACCGGGCTGTCCAGGCAGTATGTACGGGAGTGTTTGAAAAGATTGTCCAGTGTGGGTATTGTGATAAAGGAGGACAGTATGTATAGATTGAATCCTGATATGAGGATTGTTGTAAATTTCATCGATAACTATTTTTCCTTTAACAATGAAAAAAAAGCTAAGGAACTTTGTTCTGATAGCGTGGTGTTGTGGCAGAGGGGGGAAGAGTTTTTATTTAAAACTTCTGAAGAATTAGAGAAGATTGAGAAGACGGGTGTGAGTAGATTTTATGAATTTGACGTTCCCATAGTCGTCGATAAAAATTATTATTTTAAAACTGAGAGAGTGCTTGATATACATGATATCATAGTACATACCGTATTGATTGATGAGAAAAGTGTGACATACAACACATACGCATGTCTACTTTATCTTAAAGAAAATCTAGAGGATATATTAACCAGAGCTAGGATATACGATATCGAAGAACATTTTCATAAGATCGTTGAATTTTTGGAGAAGAGGGAAAGGGTGGAGAGAAACCTTCCAGAATGTGAAGAATTTGTTGAAATTGCTGAAGAATATGAGGTGTCATTATGAGAAAAAAATTTGATAGGAAACATATAGAAAAAGGGTTTTGGGTGTTAGAAAATCTCCCGTATCGTCTTCGACTATAACTCTTTATAGTCTTCTTCCATGAGTTCATCCAGGCTTTTTACGTCGAAGTGTTCTTCACCTGTCCATTCATTGCATGCTGCTTTGTACATATCGGAAACGAAATTGATCAATTTTTCTGGCAGCTTCGGAGGTTCCGGCCACTCTTCTTTTGGTAGGTCCTGGTCCTTGGCTTTTTCCATCTCGTCTGCCCATTCAGTACCTCTATAGTGATTCCTCAACATCTGTTTACTGAGTTTTAGGCCCTTATATTCAAAACGGTCCTCGTCTAAGGTTCCTAGAACGTCTGCGAGCATCAGTTCTCCACTGCTGTCCAGTGCGACTTCCATCTTTCCGTCTAGATGTTTCCAGCCGAGTTCTTTCGCTCTTTTATTTATGAAAGTGTTGACCTTGAGGGCTTTCTCCTTTATCACGTCGATCATCTCGTCATCAAAGCCAGCGTGTTCTTTGACTTCTTCTAGATTCTTAAAGTAACGATCGAACTTCTCGTATTTCGTGCTGAAATCTATTATCGGTGGGTCCAGCTTTTTATTGACCTCTGGATAGCTGTCAAAACCGAGGTCGGATGGCTCTATCTCTCCTTTATCCAATCTTCTGAATACTGAACTACCTTCACCCAGGTAATTCCTGTAGATTATCTCAAGGGGTACCATCATGTTTTTGAATTCATCAGGTGTACCTTCGGTGATAACGTTGACAACCTTGACTTTCATCCTGTTCCTTTCTTCTAATCCGATAAAATGTGACTCTATACCTTCTTTTTTTAACTCTTTGAAATTGTGAGCGCTCATCAAACAGAGTGCTTCACCTTTACCTTCGATCTTGTTCGGCATCTCACCATAATCAAAAACACTGTATCTATCACTGAATTCGAATACACCTACTCCTTCTTTATCTCTAGTTGGCTCTTTTATTATTTTTAAATCCTTTACACTTCCCATATTATCTAACCTCTTTATCGTCCTTATCTATCTGATCTCTATTACTCTTTTGATATTTCTTTATTCTTTCACGGACTTCTTCATCACTCAAACCAAAAATCTTAGCCGCAGCTAGACCTGCCTGCTCTGTTCCCATGACGACCATGGGACATACACCGGAAGGCATCCTCAGACTTGAGAATATATCAGCACCTGCAAATTTACTGCTGTAAGGTGGGCATGCGATCACTGGTTTATCTGTTTGAGCGTCAACGAATCCACTCAGCGCATTGCTCCTTCCAGCCACGGTGATGTAAACTACCTTTTCGTCCTCGTACTCTTCTATGATATCCATGGCTTTTTGGGGTACTTTGTGGGCTGAAGCGATCCTCATGACGCTGTCTATACCCAGCTCGTCCAGCGTACCTGCTATCTTCTTTGACCAATCCATATCACTTTTCGATCCCATTATGATTACAACTTTCATTTTATTCACCTATGCCATCTTGCTAGCGACTTTGTTATAGATTTCGAACATCTCTTTAATCTCATCTATTTTGAGAAAATAGAACTTTTCAGGTGGTTTCTTCTCAAACTCCACCAGACCAAGGTCGTACAACAGCTTAAGATGTTTTGAAGCTGAAGATTCCGTCATATCCAACTCATCTGCGATCTCATGGACAGACATCTTCTCATCCTTACAAAGCATCTGGAGTATCTCTCTTCTTTTCCTAGATCTGATCGCTCGTGCAAGTTTTTCATCAGGCATCACTATGAGCATAATGCTCCGATATATAATAGTTTCGCAGTTGAACAATGGCGCAACATGGCAGGGGTTGTTGGATTTGATCTCTTCTTTGGTTTTTCACCCTCTTTTTTTCCGGACAAGGATTCTCCTGCGATTCATTTTGGCGTCAAACCCATGAGTCGTTTACTCCATGAGTAAGAGATCGGTCTCTCTGGTCAAAGCCCCAGATCCAAGGGGTTGTCAGACCCTTCATTTTTTACTCTTTTTTCTTGTTTTGAACTATGAATTTTATCCGATCCCCCTTTTTGCGTCACGTAAAACGCAGCCAGAACTATTACTGAGATGATCAAAATGGCTATAAATAACTACTCGATTCATCTGAGTTCTCATATGTATTGAAATACCTAGAACGTCCTTCAGCTTCCTCTATATGATAATTTACAAAAAATGTTGAAATTATTATTTCCCCGTTAATCTACACTAACCGTTTATTTTTTCCCCTTGGGGATATGAACCCAATAACTTTACGTATCTTGTCTTCTCGTTTAATTTTTTGAGAGCGGAGCGAACCTTATCTTCTTTTCTATGTCCTTTGAAATCGACTATAAAGAGATAATCCCCCAGCTTCTGTTTGGAAGGTCTAGATTCAAGCTTTGTAAGGTTTATCCCCTCTCTGGCAAAGGCTCCTAGGGCATCGTAAAGAGCACCGGGCCTATTTTGAACGTAAAATATTATGCTGGTCTTATCAATGCCAGTCATGCCTGCATCCTCAGAATCCAGCACGAAAAACCTGGTTACATTGGTTTTAACGTCCTGTACACTACTTTCTAGGACGTATAGATCATATCTTTCTGCTGCCCTTTCAGAAGCTACTGCTGCTGTACCGCATCTCTCCCTGACTATGTGGACCGCTTCAGCTGTACTTTCAACGCCCTGCAGTTTTGCATCAGGGAACCTATCCTTTAGATAGATCCTGCACTGAGCAAGTGCTTGGGGATGTGATACGATCTTTTCTATGTTACCCCCACTTTTATCACCTATGATACAGTGTTCGATCCTGGACATGATCTCACCTTTTATCATCACATGGTTTGTGATGAGTAGGTCTAGAGTCCTCAGCACAGTTCCGTTTATGGAGTTCTCTATTGGTAGGACCCCTAAACCACCTTCTTTTACGTGATCTATAACTTCCTCGGGGCCATCCTTCAACAAAACTTCTCCACCGGGCCAGCTCTCTGCAGCCATCTCACTGTACGTACCAGCCGGTCCGAGGGTTGCCTTTTTACGATCTTCCCTTTTTACTCTTTTAACCATTATTTTATAACCATAGTTACCTAAAACGCCCCATCTGAAATTGGATCTGTCATACTTGGCCCGATCTCCTCCATGAGTTCATCGAAATCGTTGAACCTTAGACTTTGCCTCCCATCCGACTTAGCTTTCTCGGGCTTTGGATGGACTTCTAACATTATACCGTCGGCTCCCACTGCGATAGCAGCTTTACATAATGGTTTTATGAATTCTCTCCTTCCAGATGCGTGGGATGGGTCCAATATTATCGGGAGGTGGGTTTTCTCTTTTATGACAGGTACGGCGGAGATATCGAATGTGAATCGTGTCGCTTCTTCAAAGGTTCTGATACCCCTCTCACAAAGGATCACATCTTCATTTCCCTCGCTCAATATGTATTCGGCTGAATTCAACCATTCATCGATGGTATTTCCAAAACCCCTTTTCAGAAGTACCGGATTCTCTGTTCTACCGACCTCTTTGAGGAGTTCAAAATTCTGAGAGTTCCTAGCCCCGATCTGTAAGATATCTACGTACTCACACATCAGATCTACTTTCCTGGTATCCATTACCTCGCTCACAGTAGCAAGACCATATCTTTCACCGGCTTCTTTGAACCATTCCAAAGCGTCGACACCATGTCCCTGGAAGGAATATGGAGACGACCTAGGTTTGTAAGCACCGCCCCTAAGTACGTCTACTCCAAATCCACTCAAGAACTCAGCGGTTTTCATTATCTGCTCTCTACTTTCGATAGAGCACGGTCCAGCTATCAGTACAGGCTTCTTACCGAACTCAGCTCTCCCTACTCTTATCTCTGATCTCTCTTTCTTTTTGTATTTAAGTTCCATCTTTTTCATCCCTCCGTTGTTTTAGGTCATCTTCGTTAAAATCTATCATTTTCAAAACGAATTCTCCATGACAGGTTAGATCCACAGGTTCAGGATCACTCTTGGTTCCGTAAGATAACAGACCTAGATCCTTTAGGATCCGTGCATTAAGTTTGAGGGTCGATAGAGGTTTGTTATGTTCCCCGCTAAGCTCTCTAAGAACAGAATTGAGCGATTCATTATCTCCATCGATGTGTTCCAATAAGAATATTTGATTACTGTTTAAAGCCCTCGAAAATAGTTCTTTCAGTACTTTCAGCTGCTCTGACCCTAACCCATCTTCTAGGGCAGCTCGAATTGGCGGGACATCACGTCCGATTCGGTATTCACTCGAGATTTCATTTTTATCACTTAAAGGTTTAAATTGTGCTGCTGTATATAAGTAATTTGACAGGTAAACTTGTCCATCGGATGTGTCATTTCTTCCACTGCTGCTCCTCGGACTCATCTTTTATCTTTCCTCCCACATTCACCACAGCACTCTCTGTTCCTCACATTCTCTACAAAATCTTTAACCTTCTTTCTATCTTTCTTACCTTTTAAAGATTCCACACCGGATGAAACGTGGACCGCGTGTGGCTCGAGTTTTAACGCCTGATGTACGTTCTGCGGAGAAAGTCCTCCAGCGATACCAAAACGTTCTGTATATTCGATGAGCGGTGATAAAATCTCTGAATAATCAAAAGTGACTCCGGTACCGCCAGTTTCTCCCTCAATGGAGGGTTCGAATAATATCATATCTGAAGCTTTCGAAAGGGATTTTACTTCATCTAGATCCATCTCCATTCCGCCGTTTCCTACATCTATACTGATAGGTCGGATCACTTCAAAACCGGCCTTTTTTATTTTAACGATCTCCTCTGGATTCACAGAGTAGAGCTGTAATCTGTTGACGTTAACATACCTACCATCACGGATTATTTGTTCTACATCATCTGAAAAGGTTATCAATGTTGATACGATACCCGGTTTTAGATCTTGTACGATGGATCTTATGGAGTCAAGGGAGATAGACCGAGTACGGTTATCTACATTTACAAAACCAACTGCATCTACACCCAGTTCTCCGCACATCGATGCATCACTTTTGGAGGTGATACCACATACCTGTACATCTGGGGTCACGGCAGTTCCCTCCCGGCTTCTACAAGTTCCTTCATCTTTTCTCTGGGTGAATCCGCTTTCATTATTGAAGTACCGACTAAAACCGCGTCTATACGGCCGTTGGACAGTTTATGCAGCCGTTTGATATCATCACCTGACTCTACCCCTGAAGCGCTGACCACCGCGATGTCTTCTGGTATATATCTGCACATCTTAGCTTTTTCTAGGTCTATAGAAAGATCGCCGTAGATATCACGATTGTTTATCTCGATGATTTTCGGATGGATCTTCAGGGCTTTTTTTAGTTCGCTCCTGCTGCTGGCTTCCACAAAGGGCTCTAGACCGAGACTTTCACCCGTTTTGATAAACTCGTATATATCTCTGTTGAACGTGTTGAGAACTTTTGTCAATAGAAGAAATGAATCCGCTCCGTGGTGCTTACACTCGACTAGATGACGTGTATCGAAGAAGAAACCCTTAGCAAGTACAGGGATAGATGTATTTTCTTTTACAGTGGTTATGTATTCTAGTTGTCCATCGAAATAATATTGCTCCGTATGTACGGATATTCCCTTCCCTCCTTCCTCTTCGTACACTTTACTGAGGTTTTGTATCCACTCAAGATCAATATCGCTAGTCCCTTTTTGGTCGGGTGATGAAGGCTTGATCTCGGGTATGATGTCGACATGATCATCTTCTTTCAAGGATCGGTACAGTTTTTTCTTGGAGTTGATACTGTCTTTCATCTTCTGTTTTATAATACCCCCAACTACTTCTCCCAGCTCTTCTTTTATATCCATTTTAGTTTACCCCCTTCGTGTGATCGATCAGTTCATCCAACTTTTCTTTTGCTCGTCCGGAATCGATAGATTTTTTTGCAAGTTCGACTCCCGCTTCCATGTCCTTCACCCTATCGGCAGCATACAGCGAAGCACCTGCGTTCAAAAGGACCATGTGCCTGTAAGGTGAATCGTCCCCATCTAAAACGGAGTCCGCTATCTCTACGTTTCTTGCTACACTACCTGCTTTGATCTCATCGATTTCACTCCTGTTAAATCCCAGTTCTTCAGGTACAAGGTGGTAAGAAGTGATGGACCCTCTTTTCACTTCCGTTATCTTATTTCTTCCAGTGATCGTTAATTCGTCCAATCCTGAGCCGTGAACCACTAGAGCGTGTTCAACACCGAACTTCTTGAGCACTTCTGCAAAAAAGTCTGTTAGGCTCTCTTCATATACACCTAGAAGCTGATGATTCACATCACCTGGATTGGTCAAAGGACCTAAGAGGTTGAACAGTGTACGGATACCTATCTGACGGCGTGGGCCGATGGCGTGTTTCATAGCACCGTGGAAATTGGGTGCGAACATGAACCCGATACCGATATCTCGAATACATCTTTCTACATCACTGGGATCTAGTTCGATATCTACTCCCAAACACTCCATCAGGTCAGCGGATCCCGATCTACTTGATACACTCCGGTTACCGTGTTTAGCCACGGGAACGTCTGTACCGGCCACGACCAAACTTGAGATCGTACTCACGTTGAAAGTCCCCAGTCCGTCGCCTCCAGTCCCACAGAGATCGACCGCTGTGGTAGGAACTCTGATGCTGTGAGCCTTTTCTCTCATGACCTTGGCGCATGCGAATATCTCGTCGACACTTTCACCTTTCATGGATAGAGCCGTCAAAAAGCTCGATATCTGAGCGTCCGATGCTTCACCCTCCATAATCTCCTTCATAGCCTGGTATGTTTCCTGTTCCATCAGATCGTATCCTTCAGTGACTTTCTTTATAGCTCCTTTTATCATGCTTTAACCTCCAAGAATGAGCTCAATATTTCTTTACCATATTCGTTCAAAACGGATTCGGGGTGAAACTGTAACCCGTATATCGGATGTTTTTTATGTTTGATAGCCATGATCTCTTTTTCTTCAGTTTCCGCTAGTACTTCCAACTGAGATGGTAGACTATCTGGATCTACGATCAACGAATGATACCTGATCCCCCTGAATGCGGTGGGCAGGTTCGAAAACAAAGCCCGATTGTCGTGGTATATCGTACTGGGTTTACCGTGGAGCAATCGTTTCGCTCTTTTTATCGTACCGCCGTAGGCGTATGCTATGGCCTGATGACCCAAACAGATCCCGAGTATGGGGATCCTGAATCCTAAGTCATCTATTATAGGTAGAGTGACACCGGCATCTTCAGGTCTTCCCGGACCCGGACCTATGACGATCTTATCCGGCCCGATATCTTTCACGTCCTTAAGGGATACGTGGTTCCTTTTTACAACCACATCCGAACCCAGTTCGCCGAGATACTGGTCAAGGTTGTATACAAATGAATCAAAATTATCTATTAGCAGTATTTTTTGCATTATATTCAGTCCTCCAGGGATCTTATCATTGCATCCATCTTATCTTCTGTTTCGATGAATTCTTTTTCAGGGACCGAATCGTCAACGATACCGGCTCCCGCTTGAACGTAGGCAACGTCATCTTTTGTGAAGATACTCCTTATGGTTATGGCAAATTCCATGTTCCCTGAAAAATCGAAGTATCCAACAGCACCTGCGTATGGTCCTCTTTTCTCTTCTTCTAATTCATCGATTATCTCCATAGCCCTTATCTTCGGTGCCCCGGAAACGGTACCTGCAGGGAAACATGCTTTGAAAACATCGAAACAATCCTTATCCTTCCTTAAATTTGAGGTTACGGTGGAGACCAGGTGTTGGACATAGGAGTATTTCTCAACGCCCATAAGTTGGTTGACCTTGACCGTCCCGTACCTCGAGACCTTACCCATATCGTTTCGGTGAAGGTCTACAAGCATGAGATGTTCCGCTCTTTCTTTTTCATCTAGTAACATGTCGATCTTGTACCGCTCGTCATCTTCAGGGTCGCTCGATCTTTTTCTAGTCCCCGCTAAAGGCCTGGTCGTTATTTTGTCATCTTCAACTTTCACCAGCATCTCCGGGGAAGAACCTATGAGGTTCGTTTCTTCGAAATCTAAGAAAAAAAGGTAAGGGGACGGGTTGATCTTCCTCAACCTTCGATATATCTCTAATTCGTCTCCTTTGAACTTGGCTTTCTTCCTTCTAGATAGAACCACTTGGTAGATCTCTCCCTGGCATATGTATTCCTTGGACTTTTCGATAGAACTCTCATAATCTTCCTGTTCACTGTTCGATCTTACTCCCCCGACTTCAAGGTCGGACGCAGTGTCGGTACCTCTTTTCAATACGTCATCGATATCTTCATGAGATACTAGGTGGACCTTATCCTCGATGTGATCGAAACATAATATCTGAGAGGGTATCATGAAATGATACTCCGGCAGGTTCAACGTGTCTTTAGTCTCATCCGGTAAACATTCGAAATGCCTGACGATATCGTATGAGAAGTATCCAACCATACCCGAAGAGAACGGTAGGAAGTCGACTGTACCCGCGTCGAACTCGTTAAACTTTTTCCTTAAAAATTCGTACGGATTTTCAACTGTTTTGCTATCCTTATTGTATTCTACCTTGTTCCCTTTAGCTTTTATATCGAAAACAGGGTCGAACCCGATGAACGAGTACTTTGCTATCTTCTCTGGGCCTTCGATAGATTCTAATAAAAAACTGCTCCCGGAGTATGTTCCTTTGATCGTTTCGTAAGCATCTACAGGAGTTAAATCATCTGATTCCAATTCGGTTATAGATGTCTTCAGGTTAGACGCGTTCTTTCCGAGGCCAAACTAAATCCCTTTCTATCTGCTTCATAGTACGGTGTATAACTATTGTACTATTTAATACTTACGTGTACAGTAATATACAATATTGTAGTTAAATATACCCAAATTGGCGATGTATGAGTTCAAAATTGACAGGATAGCATCGACCTTGGATAAAACTGCTCTCAAGATATTCTATACCCTCGGAACCCTTCAAATTTATCTAAATATTTTATATCGATCCTTTCTGGTGTTTCATCCAATTAATCCAGCCTTTTTGAGATGTGTTCTTACCCAACCCTCACGGTTTCTAAAAACACGATCTGAGCCGCTTAAAAGTAGTTTGCTTCTTTCTTCAGGAGTCAAGTTAAATTGTTCAGTTAACTCGTCTACAGCGTCTTTAAATGAATGTTCTGCCCCACCCTCGCCAATTTTTATAGCCACGTAGCCCTGTATCCCCAAATCTAATAGGTTAGGGAATTAGGGTTAAGCAGGAATATTAATCTAAAAATGATTATTCAGCACGTTTAAGATGAACCTCGAACTTAGCTCCACCCATAACTGAGTCCTTCACTTTTACACTTCCACCGTAGCTCTTAGCAATCTCTTTTATCATATACAGTCCCAATCCTGTTCCTGCGTTCTCCCCTCTTTTGAACCCTTTTTCAAATATCTTGTTTTTCATTTCGTCAGGTATACCCACACCGTCGTCTTCAACTATTAATATACATTCATCTTCTTCAATTTGAGAGGTGATCCTTATCTCGTCACAATCCGAGTGTTTGACGGCATTGTTTATCAGATTTGAAAATAAAGCTTCCAGTAAAGGTCCGCCCTTCACTTTATGATCTGAGCCTTCGATGTTCAACTTTATCCTTTTATCTTCTAACCGCCCTTGTAATTCGGGGGATAATACTTTATCCAGCACTGAATTCAGGTTTACTTCACCTATCTCTTCCTCTTGCTCGATCTTTCTCAGCTTCCTGGTTTTTTCTATTATCTCTGTGCTTTCTTTAACTGCGTTAACTGATTTCTCAACGAAATCTTTCAATTGTTCGTCGATATCATAGTCCTTCATCAGTTCTAAGTATCCCGAGATAATTTGGTTTTTGTTTTTAACATCGTGCCTCAATAGAGAGTGCAGGAACTCTTCTCTTTTTTCCGATTCCAATCTCTCTAGGGCTTGGGTAACGTGAGTGATCAGCAATTCAGCTATTTTTAGGTCTTCTCCATCAAAATGTCCAACTTCGGTAGACACCGCCTGAAAAAACCCGTATTCGCTGACAGGCAAACTAAGCATGGCTCTATATTCTGTTTTGACGGGTTTTGCGTCTGGTTCTTCTCTCATATCATCGATCAGGTAAGATTTTTTATTC
>JAWOGF010000026.1:0-36264 GCA_046497075.1 Candidatus Saliniplasma sp. | reverse complement strand
TCTGTCCTATTACCGTATTTATTCTGCCATTCATCACTTGGAGTAGAGTTTCCAACGTGGAACATCTCTTCTTCTATTACGGGATTACCATCATGATTGTCATCCCAATAGGGTGCTAATGGATAGGTAGAATCATCTGGATGAAGGTTTTCTCCTACAAATCCTATATTGTATACCATAGGAGGTGCATTAAGTAATCCTCCTTCGCCCCATTCCCCTGTTTGATCGTATTCATCACCAGTATTATCTTCTCCATCAGCCAACCCTATCACGAACTCAAGTCGATCGTTGTCTTCGCCTTCGTTGATTTCAGAGGCAGATTGAATCGCATGTCCTAACGTGTCATAGTAAGGAGTATTTCCATTAGGGCCATCAGGCCAATCCCCATCCTGGTATCTGATATCATTTAGGGCATCTATGAAATCCTGTTTATTACCATCATTCATTTCAGCAAATGGCAAGTATTGATAAGGATCCGGATCATATCCTCCTTCTGGGTGAAATGTCCAAACCTCTAATTTATCCTCTTCGTTCATATCTTCGATAAAACCGATCGCGGCTCCAACTGCCTGGTACATACGTGATTCCGGATCATCTGAACCTACATCATAACCTTCATCATCCCAATGCATCGATCCAGATGTATCGATCGCCATCACCACATCGACAGGCACTTCTTCTTGAACCGTGTCATTAACAGCCATCGGCTCAGCCATCCAGTGCGAGTTAGGATCGCTGTGGGAGAACTGGTCTGTCATCGAAACGTTGTGTGACATATCCTCGTCCCATTCGGAGGCAACATCTGTATAGACCTCTTCATACTCATTACTCAGATACTCCAGAGGCTGCTCACCGTTGATGTTTGCTAAGGTAGCTTCGTGATCCCATTTGTCATCACCGTCTTCCATATCGTCCCAGAAGTAGTAAACACGTCTGTCGATAGTAGCATGGTTGTTGAAACCCATGGTATCGATATCGTTGGGATCATCCGGATCATTACCTATCTCAGCAACGTTCTGTAATGGATCTACTAGAACTCTAAGGGACCTCATACCGGCAAAACTTGGCCGCCATGAAACCTCTGCAGTATGTGACCCATCCGCAGATACGTGTATACTATCGGATGCTATCAAATTGTCTTCGTCTTTAAACCTAACAAGAGCGCCAGAATCTTTGAATCCTACATTCTGGACAGAAGCGGTCAGCAGATATGACCTTCCTAACGTTGGATGGTCATCATCTATCTCGATATCAACATCTGACACCCTCAATTCGACCCTTTCATCTTCGTTCCCGAACCATTTTGTGAGCAGATAAGTATATTCTTCACGTGCAGCTCCAGCGCTGGTATTGACAGGACCGTTGAAGTCCTCATACCATTCTTCCTCCACATTCGGACCGGCTATGTGCGGAAGACCCACTCCAGAAAAGGCTGTTCTATATTCGTCTTCCTCGTTATGATAACGAGCACCTACGGTATTTCCATCCTGGTCGGTAAAAATCGGTATACCTTGGTCTGTAGTCTCGAATCCATAGAAATCCTCTCTTTCGCTATCTATAAGATAATTTATACCGTGGGTATAATTATCACCCGATAAAGTTTCATCGGTCACTCCGTGGAGTTCCTCAGGTACTTGCTCCAATATATTGATCTCGTTATAATCTATACCTAGATAATTCGTAATAAATCCCGTCTTAATTGCTCCTCCTTCATTCACTAGGTCCTTTATGATCCTGTGACCCTCAAGGTAAAATGACACGAAAGTGTTATCGTCTAGATAATCTTGGATGTTTTCAATATCTTCATCTGAGAGCGGATATTGATTATTGTCTTCATCGTATGAAGTATTGCCCACGATCCATTTTACCGAATTGTATTTGCTCATTAGTTCCTCACTGGGTCTATCACCATCTTCTATTTCAAAATAATCGTATGCATACCCCAAGCTATCGATTTGATCCTCAGCAAACTCTGTCTCATTAGCAGCTCCATCGGCATGGGTAGCATCAACTATCAGTACTGAATACTGTACATTGATGTTGGTATCGAAATCAGTATAGGTTATATCATTATTCTTAAAGTTGGTCTCATCTTCGATCCGGTTGAAGGGATCGGCTTTCACCACCAAATCGTGGGAACCGATCGGTTCTGCCGTCCATGTAAAAGTTACATCCTGTTCGCCTCCATCCCTTGTAAGTGTTACCGTTTCTCTTTGAGATGTATCCAACCTATCATTCACATATAGTCTGACATCAACCGTTTCATTTTGAGGACCGTTATTACGAACGGTAGCTGTAACCTCTACCTCCTCCTGATACATGGGTGTCCGGGTACTGAAACTCTGCTCAGAAATGGCCACATCACTACCACTGACACTTTCCATATTAGCCAGCCATTTTATGACCCTATATGCAATATTTGTACGTCCAGACTGTATTGAGCGCAATTGGACGGAGTGTGCTGCTGACCTAAATCCTTCATCACCCTCAAAGGAAGAACCTATATTGTCTCCTCCCTCACCATCTTCCATCATTGGATCCGCATCGCCTGTGGTAATATAACCTCCGTCAGCCTCTGCAAAGTTATCACTCGTAGGCAGCGAAAGGTTTTCAAGTATACCTACTCCTTCAGCATAATCTTCATTAGGAGCTCCTTCCTCATCATCAAAACCATTTATACCAAGGTAATTGTCACGGAACGATGTATCTATATTTTGTACGTCCTCTAAAACATGTTCTCCGATCAACCAAAGGTTATTCCCTTCATCTAAATATTCTTTCAAATTATCTATGTCATTCTGAGTAAGAGTATTTTCTTCCGCTCCTCCGGTCAACCATATGAGCAAATCGTGACCCTCAATTGTTTCATCTGAAGGCCCATCGGCTTCAGGGCCAGATACGTTGTAAAAATCATAGGAAAAGTCTGTACCACCTAAAGCATTCTTCATGATCGAAGCTTCGATAGTGCTTGATGGAACATCATCTATGACCAGTATAGAAGGTTTGACCGATACTTCTTTATAAGCTATCACTTCATCAAGGTCACGATAATTATCCCCTCCAGGCGATTCTACAGCCGTTACGTTGATGCTTATATTGTGGGTTCCACTACCTATTACATCCCAGGTAGCACTGATATCATGGCCACCACCTGCTGCTACGCGTATATCTGAGATGTTAGTAACATGCTTACCTCCTTTTGGATGTGAATCTTTTATCGTTACGTTCACTCTCGCTGCACTACCACCATCATTCTCGATAACCGCATCTACTCTTAAACTCCTACCGCTGGTAGGAGAAGTAGGGTTGAACTCTATCTTATTTTCATCGACGATTATATCAGGTCTCTCTCTCACATCTCCTTGGGGTCCTACATTGAGTTTGATATAATCCTTAGCAAAATGGCCGTTACTGTCCTCTACGATGACTTCTAAACCATAGGTGCGTTCCTCTTCATCAGATGTTATGTTAATCTCCTTATTGAACTCACTACCCATAGTGTTTCCATCGTATTCCATCTCTTCGATACCGTTGTAATCATTTAGATCAGAAAGATCGACAGTTACATCTAGATTCGATGCACTTTCATTTGGGTGGGAAACTCTCGCATATAGTTCGACTTCGTCACCTTTCTCAACATGGTCTTTCCATTCAGGCTCATAATAAACTCCAACATCCCTTAGCCTGGGTCTATACACTGCTTCGCTCAGGGATACTTCGGTACTCCATACCAGATGGTTGTTTGCATTATCACTCACCATCACCTCGGCTATGGGTATGCCTTGAGCCTCGATATCTTCCCAATCGAACCCATCCAAATCTATCACAACATCTTCATTCATATCCCAAGTATCATCGTCTCCGTCCAGCTCAACGTCCCCACCTTCATACCTAATAGAATCTCCACCTATCACAATATAGAAAGAGGTATCTATCATATCCAGTGATCTACCGCCCTGGTGAGATATGGATAGGTTATAATCATCTCTTTGAAATTCAGCTTCCATATCTATGTAAGTCTTCCTATCAGGTGTATCTAGATAGCTAACGGTGGCGAAGATCGAAGAAAACAAAACCACGGTTATGCTCAGTATCAAAATAGTTCCTACCACTTCAGACACAGCATCTTCATCATCAAATATATTGCGTTGCAACATAATCTTATGCCTCCAAAAGGCTATGTAATTGAATCTTCATAATCCGTATATAAACGTTGTGTGGAAATTACCATTTTCACATGGGAAATAAGTACGGTTTAGAATGTTCAACCCAACTCCCAGTCTCGAAATCAGTCTAACGTAACTTTAATTTTCCATTATTATTATATACATTGAAAAACATACCCTTAATATCTAGAAGGTGTCATCAATGGGAGAAGAAGCCGATATCGGGATTGTGGACAGAGTAAAGGGATTATTTAAACGCAGACCTCTCACTCCATCCTCAAAAGCAGATCAATATATAACAGAGAACCTACCGGAGTATATCGAAAAATATAAACTCGCTGACAGGAGTGATCTGAAGGGAGTCGACAAAAGGATCGATGAATTCGACCGTGAGTTGGGTGATCTAAAGAGCTGGAAAGAAGATACTGAGAACAGACGTGAGAAGGTTGAAAAACGTATAGAAAGATTGGAAAAAAAGTATGGAGTTGAGGATTGATATATATGAGCGGTATAGATGTTCTGATAATAATAATCGTTCTAGCTATTGTGTTTTTGATATATTTCTATTTCAGAAATAGGGTCAGGAAAAAAGCATTGGAGGAAACCTACGGTCGGGTTCCCTCCCACGTAGAACTCTATTTCGAGGAGTACTTTGAAGATATCATTAGCAACTGGGACCTGTTGAGGAAAAAGGAAGTCAATGACTGGGCCGACGATATGAATACAAGATTGAACTCTGTTGCTGAAAATATAAATAACCTTAAGCAGAAAAAGGACATAATAGATTCCGAATTCGATAGTGTAGAGAACAGGATAGAGATGATGGAAAAAGAATGGAAAAAGGAGAGGAAAAGATGAGTTTAGCGGAAACCATAACTAACAATTTCTTCACTATATTCTACTCCGTGATAATCATAATTATCTTAGTGGTGATCGCCAAGATATTGAATACTAGGGAAAGGGAAAAGACCAGGAGAGAAGTAGCGGATTACAAATTAAAATCTAAGAAAATGGATATGCTGGAAAAAAAGGAGTACATCAAGGAACTAAAAGACGCTTCTGTAGTCCTTAGAGATGATGAAAAGAGTAGACTTGACGAGATCAATAGGGATAAAGCTGTCCTCTCAAGGAGAAGTCTTGCTTTGATGAACGAGATCGAAGAAAGGATGCAGAGACTCGAAAGAGGAACTGATAACGCAAAATTGATGAAAACCCTAAAAGAGATAAAAAATGTTGAAAATAATCTATTCAATAAAAAGGGTGATAATAGATGAATGAATATGTAGATGTAGATGTAGAGAATGGATTCTTGGAGAAGAATGTTGAAAAAGGAAAGAATATCCTCGACAAAGTAGAAGATTTTCTATTCCCTGGTGAAATTACCATCGAAGGTACTGGATATCAAAGAAATATTCTAGATAAGAGGATCGAAAAATATCTAGACGAACATTTCGATGAATATATCGATGAATTCGGTTTAGTACGTGAATTGGAGTTAGAAATATACGAGTCACGATACAATTCTCTTAACCAAGAAATAGCCAATATAAAAGAATTTCAGGAAGATATGGACTCGGAACTCGAATCTTTTAAAAGACGGTTAGACAAGATAGAATCTATGAAATAAGGAGTGATATCTCTTGAGTAATAAAAAAAGCCGTATTAAAAAAATTGTCAATAGTTATCTATTGGCACACAAGGATAAACCCTACAAGGATTTAAAACTCCTCCAGAAATACTTAAAAGAGAAAAATATCGCAGATCTTAATATCCGTAATCTAAAAAAGATGGTGGATAATCAATTAAGGTCCGAGCAAAATAGGGAGAAATTAGAACAGCTAGAGGCAAAACTTTTCACAAAAGAGGGGGCGCCTAAAAAAAACAAATTCGGTTCTGCCTTCTGTAAAAGGTGCCAGATGTATAAAGATTATGAAAAAGAATGCCCATATTGTGGGAGTCTTGAGATGACATTGTAGGAGAGATATATATGAAGACCATAATGTATTCAGATATCATAAGGCGTAATGTCGAGCTACCGAACATTTCAGATAAGGCAAAGATAGTTGACATTACCGCAGAAGATAGAGAAAAATACTGGGTTTCTCATGGTGTCATAGTAGAAACTGGATTCTTAGACAGCAAAGCTAAGTACTATTCAAACACCTTGATGGGAGATATCACAGAAAAAGGACCTATCATTTTTAAAAGGAAGGGGACAAAATCTCAGCGTAAAGGAAAATGGTTACTTTCTAAGATAAAAGGTTCTAAGGTTTCGAAGGACGATAAAGAAATAGGGCGAGTTTATGACTTCGAAATGTTCGTCGATAGGAAACCATGGATAATATGGAAGATACTTGTGAACCCCCTTGGGATATCGCCCTTGAAAAGAAGGGTAAAGATCGGAACCGGGTATGTAGATGACTACAAAGGTGGAAAATTACATCTGAAGAGTAGTTGGAATAGAGGTGATTGACTATAATCTTCTATTTCGTATTGATACTGATCTTCATCTTTTTTCTTATACTTTTCATCAGGTTGTACAGTAAAAAGGGATCAGAATATAACGAAGGATCTAAATATTCCGAAGTGAACGGGAAGATCAGCGAAGTAAAAACTAGGTTGAATACAGTTAAAAAAAAGACACCAAAAGGTATCAAGATCGACCTCTCTGAATACGATGAAAGGTGATCTCAGAATATATCTTCTTTTCATAAACTCTTTCTTTTCATAAACTCTTTCTTTTCATAAACTCTTTCTTTTCGATATCCCTATTCTTTCCTTTTGATAGCATGATTTCTGTAAAGACCTTCCAATACCTTAAAAATTATTACAAATACTCTTCAGATCAAATACTTTTGTAAATATGGAACCGAAAACTCTTTACTAAGCGGATGAAATGTTACCATAACGGATAGTTATAATTTGTAGCTAAAGTAAAATGCCTAGAGTAAAAATCTCAAGGTCGTTAGCAAAGATTTAAATCTTTCCACTTTGGATGGTGAACATATATGAGATCTGAAGAAAAGGGATATAAAAAAGATGTCATTGTAGGTAGGGAAGACGAACTAAACCAGTTAGTATTTCTATTGGACGATCTTGAGAATGATAAAGGTAACACAATTTTCATATCAGGTGAAGAAGGTGTCGGAAAGACTACATTAGTCGAAGAAGTGAAAAGAACAGTCGCTGAAAAAAATATCAAGATTCTAGAAGGTAATTGTATTTATGGTGTGAGCAAACCTTACTTACCTTTCAAACAGGCATGGAAAAATTTTGAAAACGGATCTCTCCCTTCAATAAAACAAAGAGAAGACGGGAGACTCCTAGAAATAGAAAGTGAAGATATGTTGAGAGGACAAAGACAAGCAGCTTTTTATGAAACGATGAAAGAATTGAAGAAAGCTTCGGAAAAAGTTCCCCATGTCGTTATTATAGAAGACCTTCATTGGGCGGGTCAGAGTACTTTAAATCTATTTCACTATCTTGCTGATAGGCTAGAAAACGAACCCGTGCTTTTTATCGGGACTTATAATCCAGGAGATGCAGTACCAGGTGATCCGTTCTTAGAGATGAAGTACCTGATGTCCAGGAAAAGTCTTTACGATGAAATAAAATTACAGCCCCTAGACATTGAAGATACAAAGGAACTTATAAAAAAAATAATAGGGGTTGAAGACATACCGAATGATTTCTTAGAAACATTATTTCAACATACAGGCGGGAATCCCCTTATGATCAATGAAGGACTACACCAAATGATTGAAACCGATCTTATCTCATCTAAAGAAAATAGATTCCACAATATAGATGAAAAATTTTCTATACCGGACTCACTCAAAACTGTCATTGAGAGAAGGGTTTTCAGACTAGAAGATGGAGCTCGAGAAACGTTACAGTTAGGAAGCGTCATAGGAGAAAATATCCCTTTCGAACTATTATCTAACGCATCTGGATTAGAAGAACTAGAAATTTTAGATCATATAGATAGTCTAGCAAAAAATAGATTGTGGGCTGAAGAGTTAGAAGACGATCATATGCATTTTTCACATACCAAGATTAGAGATATCGTTTACGATGGGATAGGGGATTGGGTTGAAAAACAGAAGCTTCATAGAGATGTTGCAGAGGCTATCCACGATGTATATCAGGGGAATATCCAAGACAAGTCTCTCTCCCTTGCAGAGCATTATGAAGAGGGGGAGGACCATTCTAACGCGGTCAAATATTATCTTAAAGCAGCAAGCAGAGCGGAGGAGGTCTATGCTTTTGAGGATGCCTTAGAGATATATGAAAGGGTTAAACAGCTTGTCGACCAACTTCCACAAAGTAAGAAGAAAAGGTCCAAGATCCTTAAAAAGATGGCCCAGGCTTATAGGGTCATAGGGGAATACAACAGAAGTAAAAAACTATTGTATAACACCCTTAACCATGTCTCCGATTTTAAAGAAGAACAGATGATATATATCCAGATAATAAAAACACTTCAGAGTCATGGTAAGTACGAGGAAGCTTTAGATCTGATTGAGGAAAGGTTGTCCTTGGAGGAAGACGAAACATTAGAGAGAGGTGAACTACTCTCTAGAAAGGGGTGGTCATTATCAAAGATGGGGAGGTTCGATGAAGCTGAAGAAGTCTTTGAAAAGGAATTAACGTTAGCGAAAGGACTAAAGAACGATGAATTTACTGCCCAAGCCCATCACGACTTCGGGAGCTTCTATATGATGAATCATGATTTTGAGAGAGGTTTAACATACCTTGAAACTGCTAGAGATATTCGTGAGGAATTAGAAGATCTCCGGGCACTCGCAAATACTCTTAACAGTATATCCGGATATCATGTGATGAGAGGAAAATTGAGTGATGCGGTCCAGGAACTTCAAAATTGTCTTAATCTATATGATGCGATGGACGATAAACTACACATGTCTAGTGTACATAACAATATCGGATTGGCTTATAGAAAAATGGGTGAGTTAGATATGGCTATGAAACATTTCACCAAAGCATATGACTTCTCCGAGCAGCTGGGACATAAATTCAAAAAAGGTACAAGAGCAATGAATCTCGGACTCATCCATCTTATCAAGGGTGATCTCAAAAATGCTGAACGTCGTTTCAAAGAGGGAAAACAATTGGCAGAGGATACTAAAAACTTTGACACGAGGATAGAAAGTGTTTTTTATCTGGGTAAAACTGAACTAGAGAAAGGAGATATGGAAAAGGCGCAGAGATACTTAGATAAACTGATCGAAACAATCTCAGAACGGGAATTTGAAAAAGACAAAGGTCTTGTCGAAAACCTAAAAGGGTCAATTTATCGTGAAAAAGGAAAACTAGAAGAGTCTATGGAGTCCTACTCAGCAGCGATCAAAACCTTCGACGATACCAATGCATTAGACCGAAAGGCTATCACTCTTTACGAATCAGGGATTGTATTGAAAAAGAAAGGTGACCAGCAGAAAGCTAATGAGCGATTAAAAACGGCTTTAGAATATTTTGAGAAAAGAAAGATGAATCTTTGGGCTGAAAGATGTAGAAAAGAAATCACGTGATGCAAGGATTATATACTGATTTAGTACCCCCATATATGGAAGATATCGAAAGCAAAACCAAAACATATATATAAACAATCATCGTGTGGTGCCTATACCTGTAGGAGGATAATCCGTCAGGACTACAGGAGGTATTAATTTGGCAGATGAGAACATAACCAATGGCATCAAAAAAGCGCTCGAAGATTCACCTGAGAGGAACTTCACGGAAAGTTTAGAGCTATCGGTAAATCTCAGGGAAGTCGACCTTTCTGATCCTGATAACAGGATCGATGAAGAAGTAGTCCTTCCTAATGGACGGGGGAAGACCATAAAAGTAGGCTTTTTTGGTAGTGGAGAAATGGCTTTGAATGCTAGAGATTCCGCAGATACTGTGATCGAACCGGAGGAAATCGACGAAATCTCGGACGATAAAAGAAGGGCGAGAAAATTAGCTGAAGAACATGAGTTCTTCCTGGCAGAACCGCCTTTAATGCCAGTTATAGGTAGAGAATTAGGTGCAATACTTGGACCAAAAGGTAAGATGCCCAACCCTGTGACTCCGAACATGGATATAAAAGACACTATCGATTCTCTTAAAAATACAGTCCATGTAAGGTCAAGAGATAGGATGACATTTCATGCGCCTATAGGTACTGAAGATATGGATATCGAAGAACTTGTTAACAACGCAGACACGGTGATTAGACGTATAACAATGAATCTAGATAGACGGGAAATGAGCATACGAAGTGTCTATGTTAAAACGACTATGGGTCCTGCAGTGAGGATAATGTGAGATGATAACATGGATGGGGTTCCGATTTGGAAAAAAAACGAAGTAGAACGCTTGACTAAGTTGTTAAAAAGTAGCCCTGTAGTAGGGGTAGTTGATATAGAGGGCATCCCTTCACTTCAGATGCAGCAGATGAGAGGTGAATTGAGAGGCAGTGTGAATCTAACTGTTTCAAGAAATACCCTTATCACAAAAGCTGTAGAAGATATCTCGGATGATAGAGAAAACATAGAAGAAATAAAAGATTATCTACCTGGGCAAACAGCATTGGTAACAACAGATCAAAATCCATTCAAACTTTTCAAGAAGATGGAAGCTACCAAAACTAAAGCACCAGCAAGAGGAGGAGAAACCGCTCCAGAGGATATCAAAGTAGAAAAAGGTGACACTCCTTTTAAACCAGGTCCTATAGTTGGTGACCTTCAAAAAGCTGGGATACCCGCTTCCATCAAAGGTGGTAAAGTAGTTATCAACAAAACAAAAGTTGTTGTCGAAGAAGGGGAAAAAATACCTAAAGATCTAGCTACCATGCTGACTAGGTTAAATATACAACCTATAACCGTCGGTTTGGATCTAAAAGCAACATATGAAGACGGATCTATCTACGAAAGAGATGTTTTAGATATCGATAGTTCCGAATTCGAAGAACAATTCAAACATGCTGCTTTATCCGCATTCAATTTATCAGTAAATGCCGGATATCCAACAAAGAAGAATATCGCTTCTCTCATCATGAAAGGCCATAATGATGCTTTCAGTCTGGCAATCAACTCGGATATCATTAATGACGAAACTATTAAAATTAAACTTTCCAAGGCACAGAAAGATATGTTGAGTTTGGCGGTCAAGCTAGACCCTGATGCTTTGGACGATTCTTTGATTAAAGAACTAGGTCTCGAAGTAGAAAACGACGAAGTAGAAAACGACGAAGTAGAAAACGACGAAGTAGAAAACGAAGAGTCCGAAGAAAATCAAGATGATGTAAACGATCTAGATGAAGAAGATGAAGAACAGAAAGATGATCAAGAATGAAATATATAAAATTCAACAAGGAGGTATAAGATATGGAATACGTGTATAGTGCATTGGTGCTCCACTCAGCTGGGAAAGATATCACGGAAGATGCGATCGGTGAGATCCTAAAAGCCGCCGATATCGAACCCGACGAATCAAGGATAAAGGCTTTAACAGCTTCTTTAGAAGAAGTCGATATAGAGGAAGCTATTGAAAAAGGTATAGCAATGCCGTCAGCTGGCGCTGCACCTGCACCCGAAGAAGAAACCGAAGAAGAGGAAGAAGAAGAGGAAGAGGAAGAAGAAGAACGTGACGAAGAGAAAGAAAAAGAAGAGGCAGCAGCAGGACTTGGATCTCTTTTCTAAGTCTTCTCTCTGTTATCGTTATCGATTTCCTTAAAACCTCTTATCCCCATTTTCACCTCTCTACTATTTTGAAATCTAATCTTAATCCATAAATATTAATAATGGTTTACAAATACTGGTAACAAGAAATCAAAATATTAAGGGGCGAATTATAATGGAATCTATAGTGGATGATGCTTTATCTAACGCAAGTTCAAATAAACAAGGCGAATTCAAGGACAAGGAAACGGATGAACAACTCAAAGAAGTTTTAAAAGACCTTAAGACCAAGATCTACATCGTTGGACTTGGTGGCGCTGGTTGCAATACCATAAATAGGATCTCCGAAGAAGGAATAAGAGGTGCAGAATTGATAGCGGCTAATACTGATGCTCAAGATCTTCTTTCAACCAGGGCGAACAGAAAGATACTTATGGGTAAAAGGATCACCAGAGGTTTAGGTGCAGGTGCAAAACCGGAAGTAGGAGAAAAATCTGCAGAAGAGGCTGAAGACAAGTTCAGAGAGATTTTAGGGGATGCAGACATCGTTTTCCTCACCTGTGGGTTAGGGGGTGGAACCGGTACTGGTTCTGTAGGTACCGCTGCTAAGATAGCAAAAGATGCAGGAGCATTGACTATCGCTGTCCTCACTAGACCATTTAAAGCCGAGGGTAAGTCTAGAGCAGAAAACGCTCGATGGGGCATTCAGCGTTTGACAGGTACTGCAGACACCGTGATAACCATACCGAATGATAAATTATTGGAACTCGTTCCAAGACTTTCACTGAACAAGGCTTTTAAAGTTGCCGATGAAATACTGATGAGGGCAATCAAAGGTATGACCGAGATCGTAACGAAACCAGGACTGGTGAATTTAGATTACAATGATCTAAAAACTATCATGGAGAGTTCTGGACAGGCTATGATCGGTATGGGTGAATCTTCAGGTGGTACAAATCAAAGAGCGATAGAGGCTATCGATCAAGCTATCAATTCACCTTTATTGGATGTTGATATCAGTGGTGCAAACGGAGCATTATTAAATGTTACTGGCGACTCAGATATGACTGTTGGTGAAGCAGAGGCTGTAGCAGAGGAGATAGAGAAAAAGATCAAACCTGGGGCCAAGATAATATGGGGATGTAGAGTAGACCCGACCCTTGATGATAAACTACGGGTCATGTTGGTCGCAACTGGAGTAAAATCAAAACATATCCACGGCGGAACGACCAAAAAGAAAGGACGTGTAGAGCAGATCCAATAGCGATCTAATCAGACCCCATCAGATCCAACAAAAAATAAAATTTAAAACTTAAAATTTAAAAC
This sequence comes from Candidatus Saliniplasma sp., assembly GCA_046497075.1. GTDB lineage: Archaea > Thermoplasmatota > Thermoplasmata > Halarchaeoplasmatales > Halarchaeoplasmataceae > Saliniplasma. The sequence goes on along the minus strand of JAWOGF010000026.1, from coordinate 23,087 downwards.
TTAAAACCTAAAACCTATTTCTTTTTTATAGATACTTTTTTTGAACATATAAATTCGTATATCAGTCTAGCAGCTAGGTTAGAAGTTATTTCAGACACATCATACTTTGGATTAGTTTCGACTATATCCAAGCCTACGACTTTAGATGACACTCTCTGTAAAATCTTTTTTACTGTACCGGGTTTTACACCAAATGGCTCTGGATTACCCACTCCGGGAGCATAGGAGGGGTCAAAAACATCCATATCTATCGACAGATAAAGTGGTGTATCATCAGTTAAAGAAAAATCGTTCTCACCTTCATCTAGTTCACTAACTTCAAAATAATTCGGTTTTTCCACCGAAGATTCTTCTTCAGATATGGATCTCACACCAAGTACTTTTAGATCTCTTACGGTACCTATCTCGGAGATCCTCTTTACCGCAGTGGCATGGCTGTTCTTCAAACCTTCGTATTCATCTCTATAATCTAGATGGGCATCAAAAACCATGACATCGATCTTATCATATCTTTTTTCAAAACCAGAGACTGCAAAAGGAGAAAGAGAATGTTCCCCACCGATTACTATGGGAATCTTATCGTCAGCTACAATATCAGAGATCCTTTTCCTCAAATCGCTGCCCATTTTCTCAACATCATCATATCTCTCTAGATCACCACTATCATGGATAGCTATGTCAGATAATGATACATCATGTTCCATCAGATAAGGTTCAAAACAATATGAGGCACTACGGACAGCTCGAGGCCCACTCAGAGACCCTGCTCTGAAAGATGATGTTTTATCGAAAGGAACACCTATTATTACGAATTTTGATTCCTTATAAGAATGATCGGCACTAGCGAACATTTGATTAAAACATTTCTATGAGAGACTAGTTATCTTCTTTCTACCCATAGCCGTCATATATCTTACTTCTTGACCCTGCTCTATATTTTCAAGGATATCCTCGTCGTCTATGGCTATATTGAAGGTATCATAATCATTTAAATCCATTATCTTCGCCTCATCTCCTGATAAACTTATTACCTGTCCTTTCTTTTTATCAATTATCGGAACTCTCACCTTGTGGGTAACAGGGTTGACCATGCTGTGTTTTTTCCCATCAAAAATACCTATAGCTTCGATCCTAGCTTTTGCTTCACCATGTTTACCGGGTTTAGAAACGTCGATCTTCTTTATCTTACATGGCTCATCATCAATTACTACATATCGGTTTTCTTTTAGATTACGTATTTCATCTTGTTCCCATGACATCTTATCTAGAATCTTTAATGGGTTATAGTATTAAAAATATTAGGTGAAAAAAGGGTTTTATATCATGTCGGTTTCCTCAGCTAGGTCCTCCGCTTTTTCGACATGATCTCTTAGAACTGAAAGGCCTCTCTGCCAAAATTCGGGATCCGTGATATCTACACCGATCTTCTGTAGTAGATCCTTCGGGTCATCCGATCCTCCGGCTTTCAATAGATCGATATACTTAGGTACGAATTCCTCGCCTTCCTTTTTATACATGTCATATAAAGCCAGTACGAGTAGTTCACCGAAGGCGTATGCGTAGCAATAGAATGGATAGTGTACAAAGTGAAGAACGTAGGACCACCACCATCCATATTCATCTCTGAGTTCTAGGACTTCTCCGAACTCCATCTCATTTGCTTCAAGCCAGAGTTCATTTATCTCTTCAGGTCTCAGTTCCCCTTTTTCTTCCTGTGCTTGATGTAATTTCTGTTCAAATTTAGTCATTATAACCTGTCTGAAGACAGTAGCAAAATCACTCTGGAGCTTATCTGATATAAGTATCAACCTCTTCTCAGGATCCTCAGTTTCTTTCATCAATTTATCGAATAAAAGCATCTCTCCGAATACACTAGCCATCTCAGCGGTAGTCAGGGGTGTACTCTGCTGTAACACTCCTTTGTCCTTTGCAAGATATTGATGAACTCCATGACCTAGTTCATGAGCCATAGTCATAGTATCGCTGGTTTTATCTGTGAAATTCAACAGGATATATGGATGAACAGAAGGAACAGTACTAGCACTATATGCCCCTCCTCTCTTACCAGATTTTAATTCCGCATCGATCCAGTTATTTTCAAAGAACTTCTCTGCTACCTCTTTCATCCTTGGAGAGAATTTTTCATAAGCATCTAAGACTTTCTCTTTACTCTCCTCAAAATCCGTCTCGGGGATAGTCCCCGGTAAAGGATCATAGCGGTCATAATCGTATAATTTGTCCAGATCCATGATATCTTTTTTCAGTTTGTAATATCTTTGAACGATATCCATGTTTTCAAAAACGGCTTCCATCAATGCATCTACAGTTTCTCTATCAACTCTATTATCAAGGTTTCTAGGTGTCATAGGGTCTGGATAATCTCTGAAATCAGAGATCGTAGAATGATTCTGGACTATATTATTGAAGATGAATGTCAACTGTTTGTTCTTCTCTTTCAGGGCCTCAGTTACTGCATCTGCAGATTTTTTACGTTTACCCCTGTCTCTCTCATACAAAACAGAAAGGGCCTGATCTAAAACCATCTTATGTTTCTCCCCTTCATGTTCAAATTCTATCTCTATCTCACCGATGGTCTGATCGAACAAACGAACGAAGGCATCCTTCGCTGTATTCTGTAAAGATTCGATTATCTGTTCTTCACTTTCAGAGAGCATATAAGGTTCGTACCGTCTCCAGTGTTTCAAATAATTCTTATAATGTTCTAATTCATCCGCTTGCATATATTCCTCGGCCTTTCCTTCGTCAAGATTCTGCCATTCTAATTCAAAAAAAACCAGTTTGTTCTTGACATCCGACATCTTTTTTTGTGATTTCTGTACTAAACTGCCCCTATCAGGGTCCTGGGTATCTAGAGAATAATACAATTGGGCAAAAGAATAAACTTTTGCTATCTTTTCATAGATGTCTTCGTACCACTGCATAGCCTCTTGGAATTCTTTTGCTGTTAGGTCACCATTCTCTACCTTACCCTTAAATTCCTCTCTAAATCTCCCAGCTTCTTCTAAAGATTCATCGATATCCTCCTGTATATTTGGGTCCTCATGATCGTCATAGAGGTCTGAAAGATCCCATTTCACTCCATCAGCACTAGTTGATTTACCTTTTGGCATATTTCGTCCACCATGAAGGGTTATTACCTGACATAAATTAAACTTTCGCCTCTATACAAATAAATCGAAGAATACAAAATTTTTTTAATATCTGACAGCTAGTAACAGGTTTCATCAAAAAAAGTCATCAATGGTCGAGATCGTTATCAGTCGAAATACTGATCTGCATCATCTATCAATTTACGTTTTTTAAAAGGAGGTAGGACCAAATATCCGGGATGGCTCTGTAGTGATATCGAGGGATTTTTAATTGAATCTTTATCTATGAACTCATTGTTTAAGAAAAATTTTCTAGCTTCCATATTTATCGGTTTCGTGATCAGATAACCAGGTGTCTCCATCGCTAGAAGAACAAGAAGCCTGTACCCGATCCCCCTTCCTCTGTCTTCGATGGCAATCTCTATTGTCCTTAGAACGTAAACAGGTTCCCCGTCTAAAGCAGATTCCGTCCATTCTTCACAATAAACCCATCCTAATATCTCTCCATCCTCTGCACAAACTAAAAAGATGGGCCTAGGGAACTTCCTTAACCATGTCTTAAAAGTCCTTTCGTAATCTTGGATGCCCAGCTCATACAACAGGGAAAAGCTAGCAGAGCCGATCTCATCGATATCGAACCTCTCTACGTCCTCCGGTTCTGTAAATTTGATGTACTTTTTGTTCCTCTGGGTTCTAAGGAGTTCCAAGATAAACAACCATCTTTATTTTACTCTTCATTCAGTATACAATATCCATACACAATCATTGTTACGCATGGTCATGTTCAATTCTGTCTCTGTTACGTCCGCTTTATCCAATAATATCGGTAACCATTCATTGGGTGCACGTTTTTCATCAGCGTTGGGCGTTACAGCTTCTATCTGGGCATATTTAACGGTTTTACCCGCCACCGTAATCCTTTCAGCAGCAGCTTTCCTGAAAGTCTGATGTATAATACATTGAGAATCTACTGCTCCAGGTTTTACGGTTGAATTATAGTATTCTGCAACTTCCTTGTGTATATCAGCGAACTCACCGATCCTTTTAGTATATTCTTGCCAACCTTCTGTAAATGGACAGGTCTCTGTAACAACACAATGCTCGGTAGGACAGTGCACATCTTCGAAAGCTGAGATGATAGATTCACCTTTCAAAAGGCTCTCCATGAAATCGTCCCAGCTACTGTATTCCTCCTTAGGCATACTTTTGGCTAAAGAAGTCGCTAAACTCATCAGATAATTGTTCATTCCAGCTGCTCCCTGCTTATCTCCGATATCCTCTAGGAAAAGATAGGCCGCAACATCTACGAATGGATTATGTCTTCCTAATTTTGCTTTATATTGCTCTTCATATAGGTCATCACTCATGTTTATTCCTCCTCCTCGCTACCTCTTAACCTAGCACCCTTCATCAGTATTCCATAGACGCAAGCATAATTCCTTAAAAGACTTCTTACGTATTCTGGGTTTATACCTATCCGGTCTAAACTTACCCTGTTGATCTTCGTGTCTCCTCTGAATCCACGATTTGCTAGTTGGACACATTCTAACGGTTGGTTTTCTACAGTTATGTTTTTAGATACCTCCGAACGGAATTTCTGATGTATCACACAGAAATTACAGGTAGCGGTATTTTGAACTGTATTGTTGTATTCCTCCGCCACTGCTCTATCCGCATCTGGTATCTCGCCGACACTGTATCGGATACGTTTTATAGTCGGTGTAAAAACACATTCTTTCAATGCGTATATATAACCCACTACGTCACCGTCTACATCGGTTATAGCCAGGTCTGTTAAAGCAGTGACATCGCCTTCTATAGAGAAAGCAGTTCTTCCTTCTTTCAGTGCAACGTTGAAGGAAGGCCATCCCATGTAGGCCTCTTCACCTATCCTTTTAGCAAGGTTTTCTCCAACTCTTGACCAGTACTGTATGGCACCTTCTATACCGGCTTTTTCACTCATATTTTTTATCAAAGACACTAAAGCTACATCTAACACTTTATTCTACCTCCTTTTGTTTTAAATATATAGTCCATCTATTACGTTTTGTGACGGACATTTGATCCTTCTCGATTAATTTTTCTAAAATATCCTCAATTTCTGATTTGTCATAATCCTCAAATTGCTTATCCAAATGGTGTATAGTACATCCATCTTCAGGTATTTCGTCCAAGACGATTACTTCCTTTTCAGTCATTTCTTCTTCTAACTCTTCTACAGAGCCTACTTCCTCGGAAACTGCTTCCTCTTCGGCTTCTTCTTCCTCCTCTTCTCCCCCTTCATCTTCGACTTCGGCTTCTTCTTCCTCCTCTATCGATCTCTCATCAAACATTACATCTGACACTTCTGCTAGGTCTGTCCCCTCTCCTTCAGCATCATCCTCTTTCGTTCCCTCTTCCTTTAGTCCCCCTTCTACTTCTACTTCTCCCTCTCCTTCTACTTCATCATCTTCTTCTCCCGTTTCTTCTAGCCCCTTCTCTCCTATACTTTCTTTTTCTTCCGATCCTTCGATATCTTCGCTAGATCTTTCCTCATCACATCTAACATAAACGGTCCATCTTCCTCTCTTTTCAACTTCTACTTTCCCCTTTTCTTCTAAAGTTTCCAAATATGATTGGACATCTTCAACCTCATCCCCAACTTTTTTCTTAATTTTCTTAGATGTCGCACCATCATCAGGTATTGCATAATACACGAATTTTTCATCCTCATCTAAGGTTTCTTCCTTCTTTACCTGGATATCCTCTTTTAATTCATCAAGTTCCTGTTCCATTATTGACATGCGCATTTCATAATCCGAGGACATATCTTCCAATCTTTCTACGATAGATCGATTTTTTTCTATCAGCTCATCCATCCCCACGGACATATCTTTTATATCCATCTCTTCAAATTTCTCCTCTAGTCCCGAGATCCGGTAATCAAATTGGTTGAACTTATCAGCAACAGTTTTATCCAATCTTTCCTCGATATCATTTATTTTGTCTGTTAATTCTGTCTGCTTTTCTCTTAGATCCTTCTTCAAAGATTTTACATTTTCCTCGATTTCTTTTATATTATTGTCAATATTATCGGTTCTGCTCATCAAAGCCATTGTTTTTGTTATAACAAATTCAAGACCCTCAGCCCGTACCATAGCTCTGAAATTTCTTGGTCTATAATTAGGGATCTTTTCGCTCAATTTCTGAACGAGTTCTTGGAATGTACTATGTATCTGTTTTGCAGAAATCAGGTTATTTTCGATACTAGATATAAGGTTCCGGATATTTATGTCTCTGCCATCATATTGAAATAGTTCACTACCGCTAGTTCGCATCCTCATATTTTCTAATTCTTCCTGGATCACCAAGTTGGCTTCATGATTACCTAGATTATCTCTTAATTTCCCGATGATATCATCTAAAATCTTTTGATAGATACTCTCCAAAAGGACAGGTGGTATATTTGACGGATCTATCTTTTCACCGAAACCTACCTCCCGCATGACTTCACCTAGACGCTCATCTACATGGTCAACATCTTCTTCGACATCCTCAACTTTACTTTCAACAAGTTCTTTTTCAGCTTTCTGTTCAGTCTTTTGTTTTACCCTCCCCAATTCATTACTCGTATTCTCCATAAAATTCTGTAAATTACTTTTTAAGTCATTGATTGTATTTTTGAAGCGGGTATAATCATCCTCTATGGTATCCAGGGTATCGATGATTTCACCACTCAGTCTATCTCCCTCTGTTTGTTCTTGTATGGGTCGATTATCCCTTTTCTTCTTAGTCTCGTTATCTCCAGCCATTTCTTATTAAATACCTCTCGGATTCATAAATAGCTTTTAAGCTTTTCTTCTAGCTCTTTCTTCCATTGTTTCTTATATTGTTCAGCTTGAATATCTCCTACCATCGGCCGGATATGTTCATCGATTGCATTATCTAAAAAGTCATACCACATATCCTCTTCCATGTATGGAGCGGAGGTCCCCATCTTATTGAACGTGACTGACACTATTTGATCTAGTTGTCCTACTCCTACAGCACCCCTGATCTTATCTTTCATAAACTCCAATATCTCTTCGTTTTTCTTATAACTCTTAGTATGTGTGAATCGTTCAACAAATAGTTGACGGGACAAATTGTTTAGTTCTTCTTGAATGTCTTCGGGATAATCCTCTATAGAATCCTCATTAAAATCCTTTTGCTCGAAGATATGTTTTAACACAGTTGTTGCTTTGACGACCTCGTCTAAGATGTTATCCATCTCGCTGATCTCAGATTTTTTTGTAAGCAAAGAAGCCAAAAAAGAATTTCCGCCTACTGCAGCAACAATAGCCATACCGGATTTCCAACGTTCTATCGATACTTCAAGGTCCTCACCTTTCAATTTACTACAAAGATTTGTAAGGTTCCCTTTAAATGTGCTCAATAATCTATATTGATCAGGTCTCAGTTCATCCGGTATCGAGGTGGCAAATATCCTTCCACCCACTCCAATGAATAATGCTAGGTCTATACCCGCTCTATCTCGTAGATTACCTAGTTCCATCTCGAGCATATATTTTAGTTGGGAGACGGTTTCTGCCTCCATTCTTCTATCCAGTTTCTTTTTCCTGCTCGGTGGGGGTGTCACATCTATCAACTCATTCTTGTTTATAGGAAGAAAGTATTATATCCAATATCTCATCTGGCGAATAATCGTAGTTCCATTGGTCCTTCATCCTTTGTATTTTTTCAACCACTATCTCAGGCACATCGATATGTTTTGCCGTTTCAAGAGCCTTATCAAAGGCTTCATCATAGCTTTCCTTTCTCTCTTCTTTTATCTCGACCGGTGTAGACCTTACTATTACACCAGCACCTCTTACGAACACATATGGATACAATCCTTCGCCATGATTCGTACCTCTCATCTTAACGATCTTAAAGGTCCTGTTGAAGGCTCCTCCGACCGGATAATATTCAAGATGGAAAACCCCGTCAGAAAGATAGATCGGTAAGAGAACATCAGAACCTATAATCTCTCCAGGTTTAGAGTGCTCTTCAACAGTAGCCATCACAGTCCCGAGTTCTTTAAGAGGTCTGAAAAGCTTCTCCAACAACTCTCTCTGTTCCAGTTTATCTTTTGTCGACCATATCACCGGTGTTAGTGGATCGATGACTACTCTAGTTTTTATATCATAATCCTTTCTAGCCTGAACTAATTTTGGTAGTTGGTCCTCGATCATCTCTCTAAAATTCTGTCCGCTCAGATGTATGAAAAACAGCGATTCTTCATGATGCTTTTTCATATCCCAGCCCATCATCGCGGCTTCTTCCATGATCTGTTCAGGAGATTCTTCCAAGGTCACGAAGAGTGCCTGTTCCCCTTTCTCGATACCTTTCATAACGAACTGTATGGCAAAAGTCGTTTTACCAGTACCACTAGCTCCTACAACTGTGATGGCTGATTTTTCGATCAGACCACCTTCTATGAGTTGGTCTACACCATATATCCCGGTTTCTATTCTATTAACCATTTTTATTCACCTTGACATTAATTTTAAATTATATTTCTATTTGTCCTTATCCTCTTTTTTTAGCTGGTTTGAAACCAATTGAGCGAAACTTTTACTCTTCTCGGCTTCGTTAGCCAAATTCACAACCTCTGAAGATTCGATTTCCTCTTCTTCCTCAGAAACACTATTACTGATAGCCTCTGCTAGCGAATCAGAATCAGCAATCACGTTAGATATTTCAGATATCGTTTTCCATGGGGGTGCTTCTTTATCCGATGCTTCATCCACAGCACTCTTTCCGTACTTATGGTAAGTCTGTCCGATCTTAGTTAAAGTCAGGTCCGAGTCTATAATATGATACGATTGTAATATATCTATCCTATAATCGATCTCCTCTTCGCTAACCTCGATCTCATCAGCTATCCCTTCTACTCCATAATTTTCTACAATTAGATCGATAATCTTATCGTCAACCTCATCTAGTGCGATCTTATAAACCGCTAAAGGTTGGAGATCAATTTGAAAAGTACATAGATCTCCTCCTGCATTTATACAGGCTATCTCTTCCACTTCTGCAGGGAGCTTCAGATCTTCAGTAAAGAAATTACTCAAAGCGTCCGATACGATATAACAGGTTTTTTTATTTTCCACATCAGGATACAATTCTTTTACAGGATTGTCTTTATTTTCTAAAACTAATCTGAAATTTTCCTTCTCTTGAAGATTTAATCTACCCAAACCGATCTCGGAGAACAGATTTTTCATGAATTGGAAAACCGCTGTATTTTTTGCTTGATGAGCATCCCTTGATTTTAATAACTTCCTAGTTTCGACCAATGGAACTTCAGATGAGTCGATTGCAGTATTTATAGCAGATTCTAATTTGGTCAATTTCCCTAATACTGCCATCTTTCTAGCCAATCCACCCTTTTTATCGGTCATATCAAACCTCCAGCTTCTCTAAAAGATCCCCATCTTCATCCAATAATTTTTTCCCTTTTTTAGTCAACTGATTATCTTTTATAAGCTCATTTTCTTTTGCCTCTTTCAAAAGGTCCTCAACTTTCGAAGAATCTATATCCAATAGGTCGGAGATCGCTTTGGTATCCTTTATGTTTAAACCCCAAAGTTTCAATACACCCAAGATTGGTTCTTTTACACTATTTTCCTCCTTGATATATGGTAGTAATAGATGTCTCAAGGCGAGTAGTTTTTCTGCAAATCCTCCACTAACTGTTATCTTCATTGAAGGGATACTAAATTCTAGTTTTGGTGGTTCCCTCTGGATTACTTTTATCTTTTCTAATTTTTCTAAAGGTATCTCATACCACTTCTCGTCGCTCTTAAAAAATAAGTTTGATAAAGATAAAAATAGCCCACCTTCCTTTCTCAAAATATCAAATTTCATGTTAGCTTGGTTATTCTCTATCTGAAATGTGACATCGTCGACCTTTTGCGCCTTCAAAGAGGAAACACCTATGTAATAAGATTACACAATCATTTAAAAAGCTTTCGATATAATAATATTAATATAAACCTATGGTGTAATTATTAAATCAATCATCCAGTGCGATTTTAGCCAACTATGGTATATTATGTAAATGTTAACCGGATTCAAAATTTTATAATTATACTATCAGCCTTCAAGATGGGCACTCTTCTTTTACCTTCTTTATCTAACTCCATTAGCCCGTTCTTAGACAGGACTTGTAAATCATCATAAACATTTTTATAATCTCTATTCAATCCGTCAGCTAAATCATTTATAGAATCAACTCTGTTATTGGAAACATATTCTATCAACTTTACCCTTCTAAATGAAAGAGCTGAGATAGATTTTGCGGATTTCAATATCCTCTCTTCTTTATATTCTGCACCCTTTTGGAGGGCCTCTAGTAACTTAAATTTATCCACAAGGTCAGGTTTTCTACATCCAGTTCTTGAAACTTTTTGTCTAAGCCTATCAATAGACTCAAACTCATCCCGTATCGAAGACATGATTTTTTCTTTTTCCATTTCATCTAAATCCTTTCTCAATATTAACTTCAAGCCAATCACCTCAAAGTTCTCTAATGTCCATAGTAACTATACTTTTACCAAAGATGTCTATCAACTCAAGGACTTCTTTCATAGTTTTATCTCTAGTAGTTGAGGAATTTAACAGGTTTCCATTATCGTCAAAACTATCAACATGGGGCTGCTGTTGAAAATTATCCCATCTCACTAACGTCCGCCATTCTTCGTCACTCCTGATCTTGTAATTATAGCTATAATATTGGATGTGGCCCTCCTTCTTGATCTCCATCGAATCTAACCTTTCGTTCTCTTTCAACCGGAATGTTTTCTTTTCTATTATCATACGAAAGCCTGACTCCCTAACGGAAAATCTTTCAATATAGATTTCAATTCTTTTATCGTGCTATTAGTGTCTTTACATACACTTCCTTTTTGGATAATAGAGGAAGATAAATTCTCTTTAATGCCCTCATAGGGATTACCCCTACCTAAAAGTCCTGACAGTACTATGTGCAGCAGTTTTCCGTTGAATTTTTCATAACCACCTTCCATCAACAGTCCCAGTTTATTTTTATACCTCTTACCTAGCTCACTAGATATATAATAATAACTTTCAGATGTATAATTTAAACCTACGACAGAATCAGATAGGTGAGAATCAAAACCGTTGCAACCGATAACAAAATCCGGATCGAAGACTTCTGCTAAAGGAAACACGATCTCTTTAAACGATTTTTTTAATTCACTATCCCCTGCTCCTCTTGGTAAACATATATTTACACAATAACCCCGACCAGCAGCCTTCCCGATCTGATGAGAAAAACCATCGTGAGGATAGAATCCTTCGGGATCCCTATGGATGGAAATTGTCAGGACATCGGGGTCTTCGTAAAATGTTCTCATAGTACCGTTGGATGCATGTCCATCCCAATCGACTATCATCACTTTTCTCTTTTTCTTTCCTTGAAGCCATCTTGCTGCGATAGCTGCATTGTTGTATAAACAATATCCACCATACTTATCAGGTAAGGCATGATGTCCTGGAGGTCTGATCAATGCAAAACCTGTTTGGTAGTCCGATATCACACTTCTACATAATTCTATAGCGCCACCTGCTGAATATCTCGCAGCTTTACAAGATCCCTCTTGTACATACGTAGAATCTCCAAGAAAACCTCCTCCGTTTTTACAATATCTTTCGATAAAATTCACATAAGTTTTTTCATGTACTCTCAATAGATCTTCCCGCGTAGCTGGTTCATAGTCCTCTACAAGATCGTAATACTCCAATATATCCGACCGGTTTTTGATATATTTATAACCTCTTTCCAATCTCTCTGGATTTTCCCTACTCACCATAGAAGCTCTATGAATACTGTGTATCTTATTATACAGCAAAATACCTTTTTTATTAGAAAAATATCTCAATTGAATGCCTCCCTAAAATATTCTATTACTATGTGATCAAAAATTCGGTGTACTTTACATAACGAGCGAACAAAAACTTCTAAAAACAATATCCACTTTCTCATTGTTTCAAACTATACAATCAAAACATATATCTTTTACTGATTCATTACAAATAAGTTCCACATATTATAGCCTCATCTACCTTATCCCCCTCCACTTAAAAAATTTATCTCCTCTAAATATTCTTTTATCCTTGCATCAGTAAATCCTATCAAAGGTCTAAAAACGGGTAAGTCATGTTCAACCGAACTCAGGTCATGGAGAATATCGCCCAAAACCAAACCTTCTATTTCTTCTGGGAAGTCAAAATCGATAAAATCATCAATATCACCCTCACCGAGTATCTTCAGATTCGGTTCCCACATCTTTAGTTCATCTATCCAATCTGTGTTGGACCCATGAAATATATATGGTCTTGCGCCGCGTTTCATCATCAACCAAGTCGCTAAGAAGTCATTCTGATCCTCGATGAATGAGGCTACTTTTCCTTGGCTGCTTAAAGGTAATCCTCCCGGTCCTTTATAGATCTCTCGGTAAATATAAGCCCTATCATCTCTGATCTCGATAAAAATTTCTTCATCCGGTTCATCAAGGTCTACATCCAATTTAGGGTTCACCTCTAATACAGCTGACCCTGCCTCACCAGCAGCTTCTGGACTTGAATAATCGTGTTGACCAACCCTTCTAGCCCTCACAGCAAAGGTCCCTGAGAGAGCTGAGGCCAATCTCTTAACTTCCTGCTTAATATCTGAAAGTTCACTAGATGTTTCTATGACCGGACTGTATGAAACTATACCAAATATCCTTGAAAAAAGGTACGAATTATCTTTGTCAGTGAAAGCATAGATACGTCCTCTTTCCTTTTCAAGGATGACCTCTTCATCATATTTTAAAAAAGTTCTTTCGATATTCTGTAAAAGTATATCCACAAAATTCCTTCTGATATTCCCAGACTTAGTACCTATCTCACCATATCTCAATATATAAAGCTGCATCTAATTCACTCAAAATATCAAATCATTTTCCATAATTTTTACCATCTTTCATGATGCGTGATATCTTCAACATCGATCTTATCCGGTTTATCTGGTTCTACAGCCCGATAGCCGATGGGTAATATCGCAACTGGTCTTATATGTGAAGGTAATTGCAATTGCTGGCTCACCGCCTCCTCATCAAAGGCTCCGATCCAAACACTAGCATATTCCAAGTCCTCTATGGCTAATAGCATGTTCTGGACAGCAGCTGTAGCATCCTGAACACTATACAATTCTTCTCCCCGCTCACCGTACTTTCTACCAGATCTCCGTTTGTTAGCACATACAACAACCACCCACGGTGCTTCGGCGATAAACGCCTGACTATATGCATTCCTACTCAATTTTTCCTTTTCTTCTTCCTCCCGGACTACAACAAAATCCCTTCCCTGTAGATTTCCAGCAGAGGGAGCCATATGTCCAATCCTCAATATCTTTTTGACATCACCCTCCGGAATATCTCGTTCTTTGAACTGTCTTACACTTCTTCTTTTCTTTACGACTTCTATAAATTCCATCGACTCACCTTTTCAGTCATATCCGCCATCCATCTACCATAATACTTACATTGCTTAAGTTCTTTTTCATCGGGGTCGCCGACTACTACCGGCCCATAATGATCTCCTTTTGGCATTCCTTTCACGATCATCCCATGGATCAATAAAGATTCTATGATTGCCATCAACGTAGTTTCGTTCCCTCCTGCGGTATTGGCACTAGATGTAAATGCTCCACCTACCATCCATTCTAATTTACCGTGATGAACTATACTTTCATCGATAAATTTTTTTATCTCCGCAGAGGGGAGACCATAGTATGTAGGAGAGCCTATTATCAAACCGCTATATTCCTTTATATCTCCCACATCTACTTCCGATACTTTCATTAATTTACCAATGACTTTTGAATCACTCTCTTCGATCCCTTTTATGATCTCTTCAGCCATCATTTCCGTAGTTCCTGATTTCGAATAGTAACAAACCAATATTTTAGACATGGTATCATTAATAAATCAATAACCTCTATAAAAAATCCTTTGTTAAGATCCTCTTCAATATCTTTGAATGAAAAGTTATTTATCTATCAATTAGAGCTTACATACTGATATGTCTAAAATAACCTGTAAAGTCGTTTTAGAATATAACGATACTAAAAGTGCAGAACTCATAGCATCCTCAGTTTCACCTGATAATGAAGGGTACATCGAATTAGAAGTAAAGGGTACGACTATCGAATGTTTCGCAGGAGCAGAAACGCCAAAAAAGTTACTACACACGTTAGATGACTTTTTAGCCTGCGTTGCTATCGCTGAAGAAAATATATGAATATGTAAATATAATATATGGTTTAATACACGGCCCCTAATTGTTTTTACCGCGGTTGAGATACCGAACTATATATCCGGCGATCTTATTTCTCATCATATTTGAATTTACATCCGTCAATTCATCTACCTTTTTTTTGTTGTGTTCATAATCGTCAGCATCGAATTCTTCTGGAAATCTGTCAACGAGCTCGATTGCCACTCTCTTTATGTATGTAGGTCTGATATTGCCCATATTTTGTTCCTCATTGCGGTTTTGAGCGAAGAGACTACTTCAAGCATATAAAGGTTATGCTCCTCTTGTCCTATATCCATTTGATCTTACCCTCTTACGTGCCCTACAAAGTACCTCTTACCTACCCCTACAAAGTACCTCTTACCTACCCCTACAAAGTACCTCTTACCTACCCCTACAAAGTACCTCTTACCTACCCTACAAAGATAGGCCTATCTGTAAGATATTTGGGTATCGGCAGTCCTCTACGTGGCATGTTTCCCTGCTTTTCTTTGAGTTCTTCCTTCAGTTCTTCAACACTCATGGTTCTCTGTTTTTCTTCACCCCGTATCCTCACGGATAACTCCTCATTTTCGATCTCTCTAGAACCTATCACAGCAACATATGGTATCCACTCTTTCTCCGCATCCCTGATCTTCTTCCCAACGGTCCTATCAGTATCATCGATGTCCACTCTAACTCCTTCAAATTCCTCTGATATTTCCTTGACATAATCCAACTGGTCATCAGATATCGGTAATATTCTTAGCTGAGTGGGTGAGAGCCAGTAGGGGAAACTGGGTTTTTCTCCCCGCGATTCGACTTCTCCAGCCATCTCTAGCAGGGTGAACATGACCCTTTCTATGGCACCGCTAGGAGAGAGATGCAGTATGTATGGGTGTTTCTCTTCTCCGTCTTTATCGATATATTTAATATCGTAACGTTCTCCCTGCTCTACATCCACTTGATCTGTAACCAGGGCCGATGCTCTACCCAACTGATCTATGTAATTGAACTCGTACTTCATCGCAAAATAAGAATGTTGTTTATCCCATAACTCTATCAATGCTGACTTACCATAATTCTCGACCAGTTTTTCTACTTGGTCTCGATTATTATCAAAATAATCTTTTGTAGCTCTAACTACTAACTCAAGTTCTTCTGGAAGACGAATACCTATGTCATCTACAACCGATTTTGCCAGGTCCATCCTTGTCATCATCTCTTCTTTGACTTGACCCAGATCCTTGCACATGGCGTGGCAATCAGGCATCGTGAAAGCTCTTAATCTTCTTAACCCTGTCAATTCTCCTCTCTGTTCTGCCCTAAATGAATATCTTGTCAATTCATACAACCTTACAGGCATATTTCTGTAAGAAAGAGTCATATCACGGGCCATCAAAAATTGTCCAAAACAAGCTGCAAACCGCAAAAATATATCTGTATCCGGTGTTTCCATCCTGTACTGTCTAGCGGGAAAACGATTCAGATGTTTTTTCAGAGCTGGATGATCTATATCGTACATTATAGGCGATTCTATCTCCATAGCCCCATATTGTCTAGTCCTTTCGCTGACATAATCTTCTAAAAGACCCTTCATCATCCGACCTTTCGGATAAAATCTCAGGTTGCCAGGATCAGAACCTGGTTCGTAATCCACAAGTTCATGTTTTTGCATAAGTTCGATATGGGGAGATTTTTTTCCGCCGCTTTCTTTTTCTCCAGCCTCATAGACAGCAAATTTTTCCAAGTTCTCCCTTTCTTTGAAATCATATCCTTTTACTTCGTTACCTTCAACCTGGATTTCATGTAGCTCACCATCTGGATCCATTATCCCCCATGATGATTCAGTAGCCTCTTCAGCTTCTAGTGCTTTAGATATAATTTTCTCTTTCTCACCCATCGGAATTATCTCTTTAGATAGTTCAGAAAGAGGGTGTCCTTTACAGCTCAATTTAAAGGCTTTGTACCAACCGAACGGTGACCTATGGACTTCAAAATTCTCGGATAATGATTCTTCTAGACCTTTCAATACTTTTACCGCAGTCTCTGGTTTAGATAATTCAGAACTAAGATGAGCATAAGGATATATCATTATCTTTTCTACACCTAATTGTTTAACAGTATCCTCTATCTCTTCAACACCCTGCTCGATCACTTCATCTTCTCTTCCTTCGTCCCTCTCTTCGATCGCAGTGAACACTGAAAGACATTCTTCCATTCGACCATTTTTCATCTCATCTCCTATCTCTTCAGCGACCGGCGTTTCCTTTTTGACCTCATATTCTAGGTAATCTGAGTGTATTAACAATATCTTCATCTTTTCACCTTTATATATAAATCAGTATGAGCGGTATTACGTATTCCATTAAAATAATTCCCAATAAAAGACCGGCTATAAAAAATATCAAAGCTATTTTCCCTTTTCCAAACCTGTCCTTCTCACTACGTTTGTAAAATAATCCGCCCAATCTCCTCTTCCATCCCATAACATCATAGAACTCATCTATCTTTTTCATCTTTTCCACCCTTTCTATCTTTAGACTCTTTATCTTTAGACTCTTTATCTTTAGACTCTTTATCTTTAGAACCCTCACTCTTAGCTAATTTTATCAAACCGCTGCAGCTTTCACAGGCTCGTAAATCGCTGTCCCAACAGGATTCTTTACATATCCACCTTCCACAAAATCCACATTGGGTGATCTCTTTTTTTTCGAAATCACCTTGACACAAATCACAAATGAATTTATCCATCGAATAGATATCTTCCTCTGGTTTCTCACCAGGTTCCCTGACCCTAGTCACAGTTTTCACGACCCTGTCAAAGGCATCTTTGGAACGCATGTTCTGTTATAAATGTGGGGTGATTAAAATCTTTTGATGGTTCAAAAGACTTACCCTTAATATTAAGTATAGGAGTATAAGTATTGTAGATTCGATGATGTGTGCTTATAAGCGAAAAGACGGTTATTACCGAAAAGCTAAGAAAGAAGGCTACCGCTCGAGAGCGATCTACAAGTTGAAACAGATAAACGAAAAGTTTTACATTTTCGACCCCGACGACGTGGTAGTCGACCTCGGTGCAGCTCCTGGAAGTTGGAGTGAATATGCTGTAGAACAGGTTGGAAAGGGAAACGTGATCGCCATCGACCTAGATCGGATGAGAGATATAGAAGGGGTTTCAACTTACCAGGGCGATCTAACCGATGATGAAGTCCTGAATCGTCTATCGATCATAGCTGGCGATGTCGACGTGGTAATATCGGATATGGCCCCGAATATAAGCGGGAATTATTCTATGGACCATGCTAAGTCGGTATACTTGTGTCAAAGAGCATTGAAATTCTGCGGTCTTTCTTTAAAAGAGGGGGGTAACTTCGTTGTAAAGATATTTCAGGGAGAGGATTTCAAAAACTTTCTAGAAGATGTAAGGTCCCAATTTTCATTCGTTAAAGCACATTCACCGAAAGCCTCTAGAGAGTCGAGTTCTGAGATGTATATAATCGGGAAAGGATATAAAGGATAAAAAGTATTGAGTGTGATTTTTATCATTCCATATATCAAAGAACTCTAAAATTAAAAAAATATTAATAATGGATAGGGGTATATCCCATGTGTTACATATGAAAACATACCTTAAGTTGATATTCAACAGTGAAGGCGAAAAACCTTCTGAAATAGTCGATATACTATATGGTTTAGGTTTCGAACCGCAAAAAGGCGAATATGATATGGTCTATAATTGGAACGACGGTGCTACAGTCAAAGATACTATTTGGTTTGCTGATAAGATACAGGCGAGTTTAGAAGGTACGGGAGTTAACTACTATATCGAAACAACTGAATAATGAATGAATATGTTCTATTTTAGATTCAGTGGTAAAGCTGGAAAAAATTTTAATTTTTTACAATAGAAAAAAGAAAAGGTTTTTTGATTTAGAAACCGTATTTTTCGCACTTCTCGTCAACTTCTTCCTGGATCTTTTCGACATGTTCATCTGTCAAGTGCGCAAATCTTCTTTGTTTCTTAAGATATTCTTTGACCGGCTTCCTTTCTTTCGGTTTTTTAGTGACCTCTAGATTACATATGTCTCCATCGATTGCTTCCCAAAGAACGAATATCCCTGTATCTACCGCTAATCTAGATAGTTCTATAGAATCATTACTTGCATGTCTCCAACCTGTGGGACACGGAGTGAATACATGTAGGAAAGCAGGCCCATCTGCCTCTAAAGCCTTCCTTACCTTTTTCTTCAGATCATTCTCATAGCCAACCGTTGCTGTAGCGGCATACGGAATATCATGTGTAGCACATATCGCTGCTATAGGTTTCTTAGGTCTATCCTCACCGATACTCATTTTACCGGCAGGAGACGTAGTCGTACTAGCACCATAAGGAGTTGAACTGCATCTTTGGATACCTGTATTCATGTATGCTTCGTTATCTAAACAGATATAGGTTATATTATGATCCCTTTCTAACATGCCTGATAAGGCTTGGAAGCCGATATCGAAGGTTCCGCCGTCCCCACCGAATGCTAGAACGTTCACATCTTCTTTTTTACCAAGTTCTTTAAGTGCTACTTCTACTCCTGACGCAACACTAGCTGTGTTTTCGAAAGCTGCGTGGATGAGTGGGATCTCCCATGCTGTTTGTGGGTATCCCGTAGTGGTCACTTCTAAACACCCAGTTGATACTGTAGCTATACTGTTAGGTCCAGCTTCGTTTAGTATGATCCTCATAGCAGTTCCTTCAGCACAACCTGCACACATCCTGTGCCCTGACGCGAATAATTCTTTTTCTTCTTCCATCATGATCACCTCATTACCTCTTCATTCATATTGATCCATTCAACTGGCTCCTTTACCTCACCGGATTCAACAGCTTTTTTAGTTTTGTTGTACATCTCTTTGAAGTTCCTCTTGAATATCTCTCTTCCTCCAAGACCTACTATAAAGTTCTTCATGAGTGGTTTTTTCTTCTCATTTATGAACGTGCCTGCAGATTCTGCAAAGACCGCTCCACCGAATCCTGGAGATATATTTCTATCAACAACCGCTAAACCGTCTGCATCACCAGCTATCTCTTTCAAAAGATCACTTGGGAACGGACGATAAACAGTTAGTTTTGCAAGTCCTACTTTTTCACCTTCTTCACGTAGTTCATCGATGGCTGCACGGGCAGTACCGGTCATAGATCCCATTGTCATCAATATGATATCCGCATCATCGCACTTATAAGAAGTTATACGGTTGTATTCCCTACCGAATCTCTCCTCATATTCATCGAATATCTCATCGATGACCTCTGCACTTTTTTCTAATGCTTTAGTCTGGTCATATTTAAATTCCTGGTAGTACTCTGGAGTTCCAAATGACCCAAATGTTGCAGGATCATCAGGATCGAGCGTACCCTGTGGCAGTTTATATGGTGGCAGGAAATCATCTACATCTTCCTGCGCCGGTACATCGACGCCTTCAATAGTGTGCGTTAAAACAAAAGCATCTATACCAACCATAGCTGGTAGAAGTACTCTTTCATCCTCTGCGATCCTAAAAGCCATGATCATCAAGTCTAAACCTTCTTGATTTTTTTCTGCATAAAACTGCATCCAACCAGAATCTCTAGATGCAATAGTATCCTGATGGTCGGCCCAGATATTGATGGGGGCTGAAAGTGCTCTGTTACCGACAGCCATGACTATAGGGAGTCTCATACCAGATGCGATAAAGAGCATCTCATGCATAAGCGCTACTCCCTGGGATGCAGATGCAGTACAAGCACGGGCACCGGTAGCTGCTGCCCCGATACATGCACTCATAGCCGAATGTTCACTTTCGACTCTTATCATGGATGCGTCTAATTCTCCATCTGCGATGTACTCCGAGATCCTTTCAGGGAACAATGTGGAAGGTGTGATAGGATAAGCTGGTATGACGTTCGGTCTACACAACTTTGCTCCTAACGCTGTCGCCATATTACCTTTTACAGTACGAGATTCTTGCTCTGCCATGCTATCACTTCTCCTCCTTTAACATCACTATTGCATCTACGGGACATTCTTTTGCACATATCCCACATCCTTTACAATAGTCTAAATCTATCTCAACAGCTTCTTCAGTTTTCTTAATTGCCCCATCTGGACAGTATGTAAAACATTTGAAACATTGGATACATTTTTCGATATCTACTTCAGGTTTAACAGTTCTCCATCCACCAGTCTTATACTCCTTTGAACTTCCTGGCTTTTTATTTATCGATCCTATCGTTATTTTCATAAAATTACACCCCTTTTACATTTTCATAAGCTTCTTTTGCTGCATTTTTGTTTTCATCGTGTTTTACAGGAACATTGTCCGCAATAGCATCAAATACGGATTCTATTTTTACGTTCCCAACAACTCTAGAATAAGCCCCTAAAATAGCTGTGTTGACGATTGGATTCGTTTCAGTTCCGAGACCATTATCAACAGCTATGGATGTAGCATCAACTGTATATATTTCTGCGTTCCCAAAATCAAAAGACGAAGGGTCTTTACTACTGTTCAATATGATTTTACCCCCCTCTTTCAGGCCTTCAGTGACGTCTACAACATCCAATAGACTCATGTCTAAAACTACGATGATATCCGGTTCGTAAATTTGCGTTTTCACATCTATAGGCTGTTCATCCATTCTTGTGAATGCGGCTACTGGAGCACCTCTACGCTCGACACCAAACATTGGAAATGCTTGGACGTCCTTTCCTTCTCTAAAAGCAGCGTCAGCTAACGTATTTGCAGCTGTAACTGCCCCTTGACCGCCTCTTCCGTGGAATCTTACTTCGTACATTTTTTCCTCTCCATTTATGCAAGTCACATTTAACTCCATAATAAATCTTACGATTATAGTACAAACCATAATAAGCAACAAGTATATTGAATCTTCATGGTTAGGCTTAAATACATTCCTCCCTTTTTACACTCCGATAAATATGACTTGGAATGTACCAGATGAACTCACAAATGTGATAGTTACAGGAAAAAGTGGTGCGGGTAAACAACCTAGGATCGATGTGTTAGTTAAAGTATTTGATCTTGAACAGCTTTCTACTGGTAATATCTTTAGGAAATATCTTGGTAAGTTCGATGATTTTGGTTATGATGATAATCTAGATGAATTTTGGGATGGTGAAGACTTCATACCAGACAATGAGATTGCAAAAAAGCTTGGTACGAAAGACGAATCTATAATTTTAGGTATGAAAGCAAAGTATTTCGTAGAACAAGGACGGTTTGTGCCGGACCGGATCACCAACCAACTTTTTAAATCGTACTTCGAAGATCGAGGATATGCCGATCAAGTTCTAGATGGATATCCAAGAACCTTATCTCAATCTAAATTCATTCTTGATCTAGCTGAAGAGAAAGATACAACTATAGATTTCGTAGTTTGGGTAGAGAATTCAGATGAACTGATTATAGAGAGGACAACTAAAAGAAGGATATGTCCAGAATGCGGAAAAGTCTATCATCTAAAATATGATCCACCAACTGAAGATAACAAGTGTAAAGAATGTGGTATAGAAGTCATCCAGCGCTCTGATGACACCGAGGGAAAAATCAGATCAAGGTTAGAGGAATTTAAAGAAAAAACCATCCCGGCACTGAAATACTTAGAAGAAAACGGTATCCCGATTGCAAAAGTACCTGGCCATTTAGAAGAGTTTACACCGGAGAATGTAAAACGTAGTGTAATGGAAGAGATAGAAAAATTATATCGATGAATAATGAGTTGAGTGTTACCTTAACTGGTACTTCCCGCCTTCTATCCGTATCGTAAGCCCTTCACTCAGTGCTTTTGCTACCTTCTTTCTAGCGCTTTTTAGGTCGTTCCAAAGTGTCTTTCTGGATATATCCATCTCTCTAGCAGCTTCCTCCTGGGTCATATTCTTTAGATCCACTAATCGAAGTGTTTCTACTTCTTCAACTCTAAGAACAACCTCTTTTGATTCTCCTTCAGTCGGAGAAAAACATCGTCTTTTTGGAATCGATCCAACTCTCCTTTCTCCTCTTCTTTTCCTTCGCCTAGGCATTACTATAAAATAATACTGGATTCTATAAATAGCTTTTCCAATCTCTTGATTCTATTTCTAGACCTACACAACCACATAGAAAATAGTAAAAAAATAGTAAAAAAAGGGTTTTAATTATGAACCGCTATGGGCTAGTTTGGATTTATTCTTTGGAAAGTTCTTCTAACCTTCCTTCAACTTCCTCAAGTTCACGTTTTAAAGATTCGGCGTAATCCTTTAAATCTTCAATTTCGTCCTCTTTATCATAACCGCTGTAATAAGTTCCTTGTTGTGGACCTCTTGGCATACCTACCGGTACTGGGATCATTTCACGGCGAGGGGCGAATCTTCTTCTACCGCCCCTAAATCCTCTGCCGAGACCACGACCGATTCCTCTACCGAAACCTCGCGCTAGTCCTCTACCTGGTCCTTTAGTAAATCCTGGCGTCGAATGTCCTGTACAATATCCTAGTCCTCTACCTGTCATAGGGCCCATTCCTTCTGGTCCTGTTCCATCTCCTCTTGGCATATTATCACATTTATTACTATTATGTGTAGTAGTATTTATAATTATTGCACATATGAGTATTGGCTGTGC
>JAWOGF010000053.1:0-3953 GCA_046497075.1 Candidatus Saliniplasma sp. | reverse complement strand
CTCGTCTTCGGCCAGGCCGAGGCGCTTGCGGGTCTGCTCACGCAGGCCCGGCCGCGGCGTGAATGCCGATTCATCCTTCAGGTTCATGACGCGGAAGCAGCCGCCACCCAGCCATGCATCGTGCACGCTGTTGTGGGTGGCCTTGTACGGCCATTCGGCCAGCTGTTGCTCCATGCGGCTTGTCCACCGGTCGTGCCAAGGCTGCAGGAAATCGCTTTCCGACGCGGTGGGCGGCTGGGCCTCCAGGCGGGCCTCGCCCGGGCGGGTGACGCCGCTTTCCAAAGAAAGATATCGTAAAGTAAGATCAAAAATAGATGGGATCGAAAAGGAAGAAGAAAAACTAAAAAAAGAATTAGAAACTGTAAGAAACAATGTTAGTTATTACAGATCTTTGGTTTCAGATATGAAGAAAAAGATAAAGGGAAGGAAAAGTCTTGATTTTTTTGATCAATTATGAATCTAGATACACTAACCTTTCATAATTAGAAAAGGGATGAAAAATTAATATAGGGTTAAACACATGAAGGGGTAAACTGATTGATTAACCAGCCTTGGAGTTTGAAAACATGTCCACTAAAAAAGATATAGAGAAAATTTTTAAACACTCAACCGAAGAGAACGATATCGAAGCTATCGCTATGACTTCTAAGAATGGTGTTCCTATCGCCAGTTACATGGAAAAGAAGGAGGAACATGAAAGTTTCAGTACCCTTTCAGCTACTATACTAGGTGCTTCAGAGGTTATATTTTCTGCATTTAATAAGAAAGGGATAGATAACATCTTCATCGGTTCTGACGAATCGATATTATTGATAAAAGAAGCTACTTCAGATTCTGTCTTATCTTTGATGGGGAAATCTGAAGATAAAGAGGATCTACTTAAGATGATGGACGAGATAGTTGATAAAGTTAAAGATATTGGAGGAGATTCCTCCAAATTCGAGGTGACAAAATGAAAGATATAGAAGGCATCCCTAAAGAGATAATTAAGTTTCTAAATAAAAAAGGAGGGGCATCGGTATTCTTAAAAGGATCTGCGGGTACTGGTAAAACCACCCTTGCACTTCAGTTGATAGAAGAGATCGGAGACCCTGATGAGAGTTTCTATTTATCCACTAGAGTGTCTGATGAAAGTTTGTACAAGCAATTTCCATGGCTCGAAGAAAAAGAGATGAAAAGTAGGGTCCTGGATTCAAGTAAGATGTTCTTAGA
The DNA here is from genome assembly GCA_046497075.1 of Candidatus Saliniplasma sp. Lineage (GTDB taxonomy): Archaea > Thermoplasmatota > Thermoplasmata > Halarchaeoplasmatales > Halarchaeoplasmataceae > Saliniplasma. The sequence goes on along the minus strand of JAWOGF010000053.1, from coordinate 2,741 downwards.
AACCATATATGGAGATGAAGATGAAGGTGAAGATGAAGATATATTACCAGAAGCTGAAAAAGAAAAGATAGAATCAGCAAAAAAATTCTTGGATAATATCGAAGAAAGCGGTCCCCCAGAAGAAGTTGATAGGACCAATCTGTCTGACTTAGATAAAAAAATTCCCTCGCTGGAAAGTATATATGATAGGATAGACCAGGTCCTTCCAGAAAGACCAACTCTTGTCATTGACAGTGTGGAAGGCATAACCAGCAAGTATGGTATAGACCAAGAGACCTTTATCATGACCGTCCAGAAGGACCTAGCAGAGAATTCTAATACCAATCTGATAATGGTGTTGGAGAAATCTGATGCAAAGGATCTAGAGTACCTGGTCGATGGGGTAGTAGAATTGGATAGATATCAATTAGACAAAAGAACCGTTAGAGAGATACGTCTAATCAAGTTAAGAGGGGTCGGTATAAAACAACCTTCCTACCTTATGACACTGAGTGGGGGCCGGTTCAAATGTTTCGAGCCCTATCGCACGCCCGATGAGGGAGAAATCGAATGGGAACCGCTCAAGACCTCCAAAGGAAAATACAGTACTGGGACCAAAGATCTCGATGATATCCTCGACGGCGGGTTTGATAAGGGTACATACAATGTATTCGAAGTCAAAGAAAACGTAAGCAATGAAGAATACTTCTCCGTGATTAGACCAATCTTCCTCAATTTTCTTTCAGAGGATCGTGGCGTGCTAGCAGTTCTCTCTGGAGGGACACACCCTGAAAATCTAAGGGAAGATTTTATCAGATTTATAAATCAAGAGAGATTCAATAAACGTTTCAGGATCGTGGATTATTTCACCCCAAAAACAGACAAACCATATATGATGGCACTAGGTGGGAAGAGTAGAGACGAAGTAGGAAAGATATATTCCAAACACATACATGAGATCAGAGGGGAAGAGGATAGACCTATATTGGAATACACTGGATTTGATACGATGGAATACCTGATGGGTAACGAGATCGCCATAAAAGAACTCTTGGAAGCCGTTGCAAATACAAAAGCGTCGAACAAACTGGGCATAGGTATAGTGAAACATGGATTAAAGGTTTCCAGCGAGATAAAGAATATGGCTGACAACTATTTCGTGATAGCTAGTATAAACAAGACGCCCTGTATCTACGGTATCAAACCCAAAACAGGACTTTACGCTATAGTCAGTGAAGAAGAAAATCGGAGACCTCACATAGACTTAGTCCCGATCATGTAATAGTTCCTATTATATGGTCAGTAACCGTATTCACCTTTCAAAGGAACAAAGAGAACTCCGCCTAAATCTTTCTTTTTTATCTTCTCTTTATCCGTTTTGACAGCAAGTATCAGATTTTGATAGAAACTACCACCAACAGGTATCAATATTTTACCCCCTACTTTTAGTTGATTTACTAAAGGGGTAGGGATATCTGGTGCACCACAAGCAACAGAAATACGATCATATGGAGCTTCGGGTTGGTATCCTGTAGAGCCGTCTCCACGGATCACATCAACATTGTCGTACCCCGCCTTCCCTAAAGCTCGTTCCGCATCATCTGCAAGTGATTTTAATAATTCGACAGTGATAACTTTCCCTCCTTCACCCACTATCTCAGCTATGACTGCAGCATGATACCCTCTTCCTCCACCCACCTCTAAAACTTTATGACCTTCTTTTAAACCCAAATTCTCGACCATCATAGCGACCATATGGGGGGCGGATATCGTTTGCCCCTGTCCGATGGATTGTGGGCTGTCAACATAAGCTCTAGACCTAACCTTTTCAGGGACAAATAGGTGTCTAGGTACTTTATTCATCGCTTCTTCTATCCTCTCACTTTCTATATAGCCTCGCCGCTTTAATCTTTCCACCAGTTTAAACCTATCTTGTTCATAACTCACTTTTTCATCTCCATCCAGGTGTCCACAAACCTATCAACAGCTTTATCTATGAAGGAGGACCTATAAGTAATCAGGACCTGAGCTATTTTCTTATCCTCGGTACAATGATATATCATTTTTCTGCCTTCTTTCTTAAAATCAATCAGTCCTCTCTTTTTTAACTTTTTCAAATGGAAAGAAAGTGTCGATTTAGATATATCTACATCTTTAAAAATCTCTGAGAAACCCGCTTCTTCCTCATTTAGAAGCTTGATAAGAATCTGACGCGGTATTTTTTGCCTTAAAATCGATATGATATTTCTATCAGGATAATCAACTTCATCATCTACAAAATACCTTTTTTTGTTACCGATCTTTTTACTCGAAAGGATGCCTTTGCCCTCAAGAAAATTCAAATGATATTCTGCTTGACCGATAGAGAGGTCTAGGTCATTTTGTATCTCCCTTAGATAGGTTCCGGGATATTCAGATATTTTATCGAAGATATCCCTTCTGACCTCCAACTCTAGGGCCTCTTTCTTCTCATTCATTAGAAATTATCACTCCTTCAGGATAGAAAGATACAACATGGATATGATGATAAGATCTACAAAAAGCATACTTGTAACAGGTGGGTCAAGAGGTGAGAGAGATGTGTACGTAGCTATCAGTGCATAAATGCCTTTGATTCCAAATACTAGGAATGCCGTCGAGATGAATAATAATTTGTTTTTCCCAACCCTTTTGTAACTGATCATACCTACGATAGCTTGTAGTAAGGAAAAACCAGCCACGCATATCGCCAAGAACGAATATAAGACTCCCATGGTATCACA
>JAWOGF010000047.1:0-4686 GCA_046497075.1 Candidatus Saliniplasma sp. | reverse complement strand
GGCTAACGCCGCCCTTCGTGGAAGGGATTACGTGGTCCCGGATGATGTTAAGTTCATAGCCAAGGAAGGTCTTTCACACCGATTGGTTTTGAAACCTGGTCCGGCTATAAAGGGTGTGGATCCGCAAGATATAATAGATGATATCCTAGAAAGTATACCGGTACCGAAAGTGAAATGAATGAAGTCTAGATATGTACTTTATCTGATCGGAGTGACCGTATTTTCGCTGGTTTTTGGAGCGGTATTCAACAGTTGGGTCCTTTTAGTTGGGGCCATCGGAGGGATATCCCTGTTAGCTGTAAGTTTGAAAGGATATCCACCTGATGATCTAGAATTCGAGGTTACTAGAGAATCAGAGGAGGTCGATCTCTATGAAGGGAGTACTATGTGGGTAAGGATAGATATCCTAAACAAGGGGGATTCACTAAAGTTCTTGGAGATCAAAGATTTACTCCCGCCTAAAGTAGAGGTAAAAGAAGGCTCTAACCATCAGATCATAGAGCTCAAAAAAGGTGAAAAAACGACGATAGAGTACAAGATAGGTTGTCCTTTAAGGGGTGAAACAGTGTTAGGCCCAATAGAGATGCGGTTTCGAGACCCCCTCTCTTTTTACACTAAATCATGGACTATAAAAAATAGTTTGTTGATCCATATCTTACCTGGCATGGAGGAGATCAAAAGCGTCAACATAAGACCGAACTATACCCGCAATTGGTTGGGAAATATACAATCGAGTAACATCGGTATCGGGACTGAATTCTTTTCGTTAAGGGAGTATATCCCCGGTGATGACATAAGGAAGATAAACTGGAAGGCTACAGCTCGAAATATGAATCCTATAACTAACGAGTACGAGGGTGAGCAATCGGGAGATGTTATCATCATCGTTGACGCATTCAAGGAAGGTAATATCGGTACGGTAAGAGATAACACGATGGGGGCTTCTATACGTGCAGCTGCGAGTTTGGCTTCTAGTATTTTGGACGACCGGAACCGTGTTGGTCTTATAGTTCTGGGAGATTTCTTGAACTGGATATACCCAGGTTCAGGGAGGGATCATTTTTATAAGATCATGAACCTCCTCAGCAAATCGGAGCGCGGAGGTACTTGGAAACCTAGTGATGCAAAATGGGTGCTGCAGAGATTCTTCCCAGGGCGTAGTATGATAGTTTTCATATCACCCCTTATACATAAAGATATCACAGGAACTATAGAGGATATATGTATGAAGGAATTCGATGTTATGGTTATATCCCCTAACCCCCTTCATATAGAGAAGAAGATAGGTCAAGATTATGAACCGTTAGCTGAAGACGTTTTCACTATGAAGAGAGAAAATTTGATCAACAGGCTTTGGAAGTATTCGGTCGTGATCGATTGGGATCCCAATGAACCTTTAGAAGCCGCTTTAGATGAGGTGAAACGATACTTAAGAAGAGCATGAATTTAACGATCGAGACTATAGTCGCATCTCTATCGACAATCATAATGACCCTAATTGCCGGTATGATTCCATCAATTCAGACTCTTTGGTTTTTACCGGTGATAGGAGGAACAGTAGCGGTCGTGGGACTTTTACTTGAAAAAATTACATTGATGGATGCCGGATTGCTCATTTCGATAACTTCTTTTCTCGTCATCCATAGACATACGGTTTTCACCTTGACGAACCTACTACTGGTTTTGTTGATGTTCCTCCTACTTTTCACAGCGATGATTGTGAACAGGACAAGTCTGGTTTTAGCTCGTATAAGAAAGGAAACTGTAGAAAAGGATATCCGTCAAAATTTAAAAGAATTTAAATTGAAATCTATAAGGTCTATCGTTTTCACATTCCTTGCAGCATTTATGGTTTCTATTGTAGGTGCTATGATCGCAGTTTACAGTTCTCTGGGATTAGATTTAAGACCCGACTACGCAGTGATGTCGATTCTTCTTTTATCTGGAATGTTCTTGGTTGTAATATATCTTATATTAGAAGTCGTTCCTAAATATTCTGATTAGAAAGTGAACTGTTTCGTCTCTAAGTGCCTATGAACGCAATAGCTGTCTGAAAAGATAGGGATGGGACCCTTCCTTGGTAGAGGGATTAAAGAGTGGGTTAAAATGAACTCCGTAAAGGTAATTTTAAGAAAGTTTTAAAAGGTGTACCATTGTAATATGCGAATATAGGTGGAAACGCTGAAAAGACAAACATTACTCACACTCGCCGTTGTGACCTTTTTGATCGGAGCCTGGTTAGTAGGTAATGTAATGTTTATTTTACCAACAGCGACAGAAAGGACTGCCCATACGGAGTTCGAAATTGAGGATGAGGGAACTGGAGGGGAAGGATCGGCTTCATTATCTCTTACTGGTGAGACGTTTAAATATATTTATTTCTCTATCGTATTGTTTTTAGTCTCAATCACAGTTATAGCCTCCTTGCGATACGGTACGAAAAGGGGGATGAAGCTCCAATTAGGGGCCATAGTAACCATAGTCGTAGTTACTATATTTTATCTATATTCAATGGGATTCATCTCTTCACTTCCTACCCCGATCTCTGGAGCTTCTGGGAGGATACCCTATTTAGGGGAAGATGGCAGAGTTTCTCAAATTGTTTCTAGGAATAGAGGTGTGTTCATCTTAACTTTACTGTCAGGTGCCATATTTGTTTTATTAGGTTTAGTCAAATTGAAAGGTTATCTGGTTTCAGATAATTCTATGGAGGGAAATGGGGAGTTTGAAGCGGATATGTCTGATACAGTGGAAGAAGCTATAAGGGGTCTTTACAAGGGTAAAGATGTCAACTCGACAATAATCAGATGTTATCAAAATATGTGTTATATCCTCGAGGGTAGAGGTGTGTCAAACGACGTCTTTATCACCCCTAGAGAACTACAGAACAAAACGGTCGAAAGACTAGATATTTCTGAAGAGATCATATCAGAGCTAACAGGATTGTTCGAAAAAGGTAGATACAGCTTCCATAAGATGGATGAATGTGATAGAGAACGGGCGTTGAAAGATCTAAAGGAACTGAAAAAAGAATTAGAGGATAAGGAGGACAGGTGATCTGGGATGGGTGTCGAAGAGAATAACTCAGAAAGTTCTTGTAAATCTATAATATCTGATCAAGGTAATAGGGATAAAGGTAAAATCCTTGATAAAAATTTATTTACATTCAATATCGAAGGCATAATCAAGGTCCAGATCATAATAATAATATTATTGGCTATCTTTATGTACTTCATCGGCAATCCCGGGCAATGGATCGTGGGGTTGATAATAATTGGATTGATCGGAGTTAATGTTGTATACTACATGTACGGTAAGAGCAAAAAAATGAGGGTATGGGAGAGAGAAAACAAACTCGATGATATAGTTCATCTGAGGATATCTAGGACTTCAGATGTTGCCAAAAGGGCTTTTAAGGGTAACGAATTGAGTCAGGCGATATTAGAAGAGAAAATGATATCTGAGTTTATAGATAAGATGGAAGATAAAAGGAATCTTAGAGATTCTGAGATCGATTATCTACTCGATCATCCCACTGAGTTAAAAAAAGTTATAGAGGACGATGAACTCACTAACTTCGTATTGAAAGGTAAAAGTTTACAGAAAATGTTACAAACGGTTGACGAAGGAGATTCAAAGAAAACAAGGTTTGGAAAGATGACTGAGGATAAGAATTATAAAAGAAAGATAGAGAGATTGGTAAAGAAAATGGAGGAATGGAATTGAAGATAGAAAAGATATCGGATATCGGAGAATCGTTGATAGATGAGGTCGGCAGGGCGATAGTCGGCAAAAGGAGTGTGTTAGAGAAGACTTTCTTAGGGATATTGGCTAACGGTAATATCCTATTCGAGGACTTCCCGGGTTTAGCTAAAACACTGATGTCGAATTGTTTCGCAGACACACTAGGCTGCGATTTCAAGAGGATCCAGTTCACCCCGGACTTACTGCCGGCAGATATCACAGGCTCGTCTATTTACGATAGGAACACAGGGGATTTCAAGATGAGGAAAGGTCCCATCTTCACGAACATACTTCTAGCCGACGAGGTCAACAGGGCACCTCCCAAGACACAGGCAGCGTTGTTGGAAGCCATGCAGGAGAAGCAGACAACGTTAGAGGGAGAAACGTACAAGCTGCAGGAACCGTTCATAGTGATAGCGACTCAGAATCCAATCGAATACGAAGGGACCTATCCCCTTCCGGAAGCTCAAGTGGATAGGTTCTTGATCCGTTTAGAGATCGGCTATCCCAATAAGAAAGAGGAGGTAGAGATATTGAAGAGGAGGAAGGATAGGAAGACGGATGATGTCGAAATCTCGCAGGTGATAGATCCAGAGACACTCATCGATATGCAGGCATCCGTGGAGGATGTGTACCTGGACGATGATATCAAGAAGTACATCGTATCGATCGTTCAGAAGACCAGGGAGAACAGGGATGTAGAAGTAGGTTCAAGTCCCCGTGGTAGTCTAGCTCTGATGAAACTGTCGATGGCTAACGCCGCCCTTCGTGGAAGGGATTACGTGGTCCCGGATGATGTTAAGTTCATAGCCAAGGAAGGTCTTTCACACCGATTGGTTTTGAAACCTGGTCCGGCTATAAAGGGTGTGGATCCGCAAGATATAATAGATGATATCCTAGAAAGTATACCGGTACCGAAAGTGAAATGAATGAAGTCTAGAT
>JAWOGF010000073.1:0-11713 GCA_046497075.1 Candidatus Saliniplasma sp. | reverse complement strand
AGTGAGTCCTGTGATGGATGCAATAGGATCGGCTGTAGAAATGGTAATAGATACGGCAGTGGATACGATGGCTAGTGTATTCGGCGGTAATTCAGATGATGTTGATAGTGGATTCATTGACTTGATAACGGGCTCGGAAGATGCAGATGCCGGTGAGTTGATAATAGATTACTTTGGGTTTGAAGATGATGATTCAGTATCGAGTGGTGATTTGAGTGTTTCTAACTCTGAGTCTAATCCAGATGCTTTGGCAGTTGTTCTTTCTATAATGAATATTTTACCTTCTATCAACTTGGCTGCTTATCTAGGAGGAACTGGAAGTCCTTTATCCGCTGTTATAGGAGTGATATCGGCATCAATTGGATTTCTTTCTTCATTGTATTCTTATTTGATGCCGATTTATCTAGATACCTTTGGGTTAGGTGCATCAGTTATTGGATTTTTAGGGGTGCTTGAACCTATTATTAACCCAAGAGAAACATTATTAAGTAATCCTTATGCGGATGCAATACTTTTGGGATGGACTGGGGTTTGTGCGGGATATTCCTCTTATGTAGCTTATGATACTTATTCCGAGGAGGGGTTGATTTGAGATGAGACGTTCTAGAAATGAAGAAGAAATGTTATTGTTTAAAGAGCCTCATGATAGTTTCAAATGGAGAAAAAGGTCGAAACTCAAACAATCTTTAATATACGGCTCCGGACTGATTTTCCTTAATTTGAGTTTTACTTATTTTCATATATCTGGAATAGGAAATTTTAGTTATTTTACTATCGCAATTTGGATTTTAGCAAACTTCCTATTCGGTTTTCCAGTATTTTTGTTTTATTTAAAATATAAAAACAGAAAGAGATATAAAATATATGAATCATATATACATATCCCAGATAAGTCTCTCACTATTCCTTTTAGTGATATTAAAGAAGTGATCGGCTCGAAGTCGTTATTAAAAGATTACATCTCAGTAATAATAAAAACTAAATCTGCTAATAATCATGTGCTTGGAACATCTAGGAGACCAAATTCTCGAAAAATAATGAAACTTTTTAGAGAACGTGGGATAAAGGCTGAGATAAGAAGCTACAAGGAACGGCTTAAAAAGGAGCGTCCATTCAAATCCGATTAGTTCATAATTCACTTGAGCGGGTAATATGGATAAGGAGAGAATAAATAGATTAAATAAGATAAATATATTCGCAACGGTTTTAGTGGCTGTTTTATTGTTGGTGGTAGGTTATCATTTATTCGAAATCAATTTGAACTATATTTTACCTTCATTGATTTTAGTGATAATGGCCGGAGGCTTGTACAACGTATTTTTAAATAAAAAGAGAAGAGGTGAATTAGCTAAGAAAAAAGCTTTATAATTTAATTTCGAGAAGGTTAAAGACAGAAGAGAACGTTGAGTTTTGTAAAAAAGGGAAGAGCTGGTAGACTCATTCGGCACTTGCGTAAAGAAACAGACCGCCAGCATGTTCAGCTCGGTTGTGAATAACATAGTTGGAGGTCTCCAGGAGTGGGCAGAGGGTATCCAAACCCAGATGACCAACTTCTTCGAGGAACTTGCAAAGTGGGACACTCTAGATGGAGACGGAAGCGTGGACGCGACCATGAACGTCGGCACCGGTCTGATGCTTTCATCAACCAAGAGGATCAGGCGAAAGATGTCACGGATATACTCTGCAAGGTGATGAACTACATCGAGCCGTTCCAGAAGTACCTGAGTCCGATGGTATTTCGAGCTTTATGGATGGAGATTCAGGAAAATAAGAAAGCTTTTAAATCAGTTAGATACGGGAAAAACTGAGCTTTATGAGAAAAGAATTTTAATATCACCTCTTTCTACACCCCTATAGGATAACTTATCAGAAGCATCTTAGGAACTTGGGCATTTATATGCCGTCGTAGCTCAGTGGTAGAGCACTCGGCTGTTAACCGAGCGGTCGCCGGTTCGAATCCGGTCGACGGCGTTTTTATATACTAACAACAATACTATCATCTTCCATCGAGATATGTCTAGATATTGTATCTCATCGATATTTACCTGGTTTAGTTTTTATACAAAAACTTTAAAGTCATCCGATAGATAGCAACCCCAATATGTCAGCACTCAGCGGTGAAACTAAGGATAAAGATAAGCTGGAGTTCGTTAATAGGAATAAAGAATTAGACGAGTTAAAAGAATTTGTAGACCAGGTCAAAGAGGGGAAAGGTAAGACCGTGCTGTTAAAAGGCGAAGCCGGTGTAGGTAAGACAAAACTAGCGGAAAGGTTGGAAGAGATTTGTAAAAAAGAAGGATTTCAGACCTTTAGAGGTAGATGTCTTTATCATGAAGGGACAGAACCGTTTCTACCTTTGATTGATGCTCTAGGAGAATATATCGATGAGGAAAAAGGTATCAGAGAAGAACCCTCTTATATAGGGATGGGTGCTAATACCGCTGCTAGTAATCCAGGTAAATCCATAGGTTCAGATAGTCTCGGTATGGTGGGAGTAGGAACTAGAGAAAAACAGGATACCGATGGAATATCACTGTCGGATAAAAGAGAAGCGATGTTTACCGATTTTTTAGACCTGATCAATGATCTTTCCCTTAAAAGTCCGGTATTTATATTCATAGATGATCTACAATGGATAGACGTTTCTTCCTCTCAACTCTTACATTTCTTATCTAGGAAGATATACAATAGTAAGGTTTTCTTGATAGGTGCTTTTAGACCAGAGGAGCTAAAAACCCGCGAAGAAGAGCTCCCTATAGAAACGATCCTGGAAAGGATGAAAGAAGAAAAGTTAGTAGATGTGTTGGATGTGGAGCGACTGGGTTTTCAACCGGTTGCAAATATGATTAAGGATTTTCTTAGAACGAAGGACCTACCCGAATCTTTCTTATTGATGGTTTACAGAGAGAGTGAAGGTAATCCATATTATGTCATCGAGATTTTGAATTCTATGATGGACGAAGGGGTGATTGACCCTTATTCGTATAATTGGGACCCAGAGGAGGAATTATCTGATATATCTATTCCATCTTCTATAAAAGATATCACCAACAGAAGGATAGAGAGGTTAAGTAAAAAGGAAAAAAACGTATTGATGTACGCATCTGTTATAGGTACTGAGTTCGATTTTGAACTTCTAGAGAATGCGATGGATATGGATGTGATAGAATTATTAGATATAATCGAGGGATTGCAGTTTAAAGATATGATCAGGGAGAAAGAGGGTACCGATGAGGAAATGTATAGATTCAACCATCTTCAGATAAGGACTTCCATATACAATAATATGGGGAAGAGTAGAAAAAGGGTTTTAAACAATAAAATTGGAGAGGCGATAGAAACATTCTATGAGGATAACCTTGAAGAACATTATTACTCATTGAGCAGGCATTTTTATGAAGGAAAAGTCTATGACAAAGCTTATGAGTACTCTATAAAAGCGGCTGGTGAAGCCATCAATAGATATGCTATAGAGACTGCTCTAGAACATTATGAAAGAGCAGTTCGAGCTTTAGATAAAACGGAAGATGTAGAAGATATTGAACAAAAGAAAATAGAGCATCTTAAGAGGATCGGTGAATTGAGTTTTGATATAAATATGTATGAAAGGGGTAAGGACTCGTATAGATCGGTTATCGAGATATCTAAAGGGATAGGGGATAAAAAAGTAGAAGCTGACGCTATTCGTGGATTAGCTCATATAAATAAAGAAGACCAGGAATTTGAGAAGGCAGATAGGAGATATGAGAGGGCTTTGAAGATCTATGAGGATATCGATGATCTAGCAGGTATCGCAGATTGTAGGAGAGGACTGGGTTATATAAGATGGAGAGAAGGTAATTTCGATGAAGCGGTAGAAAACTATCAAACCGCTATTGAAAAAGGTAAAAAGGTCGGGGATGACAACATTTTGGCTCTGACATACATAGAGATGGGAAATACTTATGGACACCAGGGTGAGAACGATATAGCGATTCGATATTATGTGAGGAGCCTACCTATTTTAAGAAGTCAAAATGCATTTAGAGACCTTGCTAGAGCTAACAATAACATAGGGGATCAGTACATGAAAAAGGAGGAATGGGATGAAGCTATAGAGTATTTCAATAAAAGCATTGAGAACGCTAAAAAGATAGGGAACAAACGCTATGTCGGTTGGGGTTATTTTAATCAGGCGGAAGCACTTGCAAAAAAAGGTGATCTTGAAAGGGCTAAAGAGTATACAGATAGGTCGGAAAAATTGATGAAGAGTCTAGATGACGTCGTTGGCCTGTCTTCCGTTTTTAGGGCCAAAGGGATAATATTTAGGATCGAGGAGAATTATGATGAAGCCATCAAATGGATAAACAAGTCCAAAAAATTGTTAGACGGATATGATATACCCTTCAACTTCGCTGAGAACTATTTCGAGCTGGGTAGGATACATGAGGATATGGGGCGATACGATGAAGCTATGGAATTATATGAAGAGGCTAAAGAAAAGTTCCCCGATGAAGCTATGCAGTACATAGAAAAGATAGACTCCCGTATGAAAGATTTGAATGTTTGATCATATCGATATCATCGTTTGACGAAGAAGTGGCTAAATTCCCCAGAGGGATCTTCTTCTTCGATTTCTACATCATCTACTCTTGCGTAGGGTTGATTATTTTTACACCACATTATCAGTTCATCTACTTTTTTTTCATCTCCCTCGAACACTGCTTCGACCCGCCCATCAGGTAGATTCTTGACCCATCCATTGACACCGAATTCCTGCGCTTTATCTTTGGTGTTCGCTCTAAAGAATACACCCTGAACCTTTCCGCTGAAAAATACATGCTTCCTGATCATAGTGTCACATAATATCATCTAGATTATAAAGGATAAATCTTACGCTTTCAAACCGAAGTCATCATGAGTTTACCGTGTTTAACACCCTTCGTGCTGATCAATTTATCTGCGATCCTTTTTATGTGGTGGGGTTTGCCTTTGATAGCCATGGTTTCCATACAGTTGTGTTTGTCGAGGTGTATATGCATGGTAGAAACTATATGTGTATGATCCTGATGCTGTAGTTCAGTAAGCTTATCCGATATCCCCCTCTTTTCGTGGTCGAAGACCAAAGTTAACGAACCGTAGACTTCTTCGTCAGATTCCTTCCATTTTTCTTCAACGAGAAAATCTCTGATGAGGTCTCTTATAGCTTCTGACCTGTTCGAGTACATCTTTTCCTCGATCTTTTCATCGAATTTTCTTAACAGTTCTTTGGGAACTGAAACTCCAAACCTTGTCGTGTTATCCGGCATGGTGATCAGCGTGTTATAATTGACACAGTTATATGTCTTTTGTGTTACTTTCATCGAAATACTTAATAATAGCACCAATATAACTTTCGTGTTACAGGAGTTGTCTAGAAGATATGGAACCGAGGAAAAAGGTCTGGAAATTGATAGATGAAGATGATTTGGAGGAATTGTTACATAATGCGGCAGTTCTTCATGGGCATTATTGTCCTGGTTTGGCACTTGGGGTGAAAGGTAGTTTCGAGCTGGTCAAAAGGATGGGACTAAAGTCAGATGGGATGGAAGACATCTTGGCTATCGTTGAAACGAATAACTGTGCTTCTGACGGAGTCCAATTTGTCACCGGTTGTACTTTTGGAAATAATTCACTTATTTTCAAAGACCTTGGAAAAACCGCATTCACTTTGACCGATAGAGATGGAAACGGTCTAAGGGTAAGGGTAAAAAATGATGCGTCGGAATATTGGAATGAGAAAATAGATGATTATTCTGAGTTGTTTGAAAAGGTGGTTAGTGAGAGAGAAGGTAACGAAAAAGATAAAGAAGAATTGATGAACTTATCCGAAAAAGCATCTCTCGCGGTTATACATACAGAGCCAAATAAGATATTTGAATTTGAGAAGATGGAAGTATGTATCCCCGAGTACGCACCTATCCATGACAGCTATATATGCAGTGTATGCGGTGAAAAGGTGATGGCTACAAGAACCGTAGAAGTGGACGGTGATGTGCTGTGTCTAGAGTGTTCCGACTCGGATCATTCGGAATTGACCGGTTTCGGTATAATAGACAAGGGTTGAATGTGATGGATAAAATAGCAAATTTAGCTGTGATCCTACTCTTTTTAGTTTCGATCACATTCACTGGATGTATCAAAAGTGATGAAAACGATATTGAAACTGTGACTGTCACAGATATGGCAGATAGAGAAGTCGAGATCCCGGAAGATGTAGAAAGTATCGTTGCAGTGGGCTCGGGATGTATGAGACTTATAGCATACATGGATGCTACGGATCTACTTGCAGGTGTAGAAGAATATGAAATAACAGGAGGCACCACTGGGCGTCCTTATGCTTTTGCAAATCCTCAGTTATCAGAACTTTCATCGATAGGCCCGATCCATGGGGGAGATGCGGAACTTATTGTTGATCAGGAACCGGATATAATATTTCGGGCATCTAGTGCTGAAGATGCTGATTTTTATCAGGAACAGACAGGTATCCCAACGATTGATCTGACAATCGGTGACCTAGGAGAAAATAGAGATGAATTTTATGGTAGCTTAAGGTTGATCGGAGAGATTTTAGACAAAGAGGATAGAGCTGAAGAGATAATAGATTTTATAGATTCAACTATACAAGACCTTCGAGATAGGACGTTAGATATATCCTCTGAAGAGAAGCCTGAAGTATATGTTGGAGGAGTATTACATCGAGGGGCTCACGATTTAAGAAGTACTTACGGAAATTATGCACCATTCGACTTCGTAAATGCAGATAATATTGCTGGAGGGTTGGGAACGGATCATGCGATGGTGGACGAAGAAATGATATTAGAATGGGATCCTGATATCGTGTTTGTAGATATGGGAAGTTACACCAGGGATACCATCGATTTGAATAGGCCAAATTATGAGGATTTAAAAGCATTCCAAAACGAAGACCTGTATGGCATCCTTCCATACAACTGGCATCACATAAACTATGGAACAGCGCTAGCTAGTTCTTTTTACGTGGGTTCAGTTATCTATCCCGAAGAGTTCAGTGATGTGGATATTGAGGATAAGACTGATGAGATCTATGAAATGCTAGTAGGGGAGCCAGTCTATGAATATATGGAAAGAGATCTAGGTGGATTTACTGAATTGGAACCGTAAGATTTGAGAAAGAGGTAAGCATTAATGGCAGTCGAAGAACCGGAGATCAGTGAGGAAATATTAGGCAAATACAAAGAATACTCTCAAAAGAGGGTGTTCTTCTTTTTACTATCATTGACTTTACTGGTTTCCCTAGCACTTTTTTCACTAACGATCGGTCCAGCAGATGTTTCCATAGGGGAAACAGTATCAACACTTTTAGGTGCGAATACAAGCAATAGATTGAACAGAATAATCTGGAACATCCGGATGCCAAGGGTTCTTGCTGCCGTTGCTGCTGGAGCGGGATTAGCTGTCGTTGGGGCTGCTATGCAGAGTATATTAAGAAATCCTCTGGGCTCTCCTTTCACATTAGGGATTTCACACGCTGCAGCTTTCGGAGCTGCATTTTCTATTATCGTTTTAGGTGCAGGTTCGACCCAAAGCGAAGCAGCAGATGCAGTCGTCCTTAACAACCCATACCTAGTTACAATATCTGCGTTTGCCTGGTCGTTAGTTGCTACTTTTGTCATTCTACTGTTAGCAAGATACAAAAACGCTTCACCGGCAACCATGATACTGACGGGTGTAGCACTTGGATCATTATTCACAGCAGGTTACACAGCTTTACAGTATTTCGCAGATGATGTACAACTCGCTTCAATAGTTTTCTGGACATTTGGAGACGTAGCTAGAGCCAGCTGGACCGATCTAGGGTTGATATTGATCGCAGTTATACCTGCAACGATTTATTTCTTACTAAAAAGCTGGGACTACGAAGTTTTAGATTCCGGTGATGAATCAGCAAAGGCAATGGGTGTAGATGTCGAAAAGCTTAGACTTTATGGCATGCTTATCTCTTGCTTTGTCACCGCTCTGATAATTTCATTTGTGGGGATCATCGGCTTCGTGGGTTTAGTCGTGCCTCACATGGTAAGAAGAGTGATCGGTGGTAACGAAAGATATCTGATACCATCTTCATGTATTGTAGGTGCCGTATTGTTGTTGGCTTCAGATACCGTTGCAAGAACAATTATATCTCCCATCGTATTACCTGTTGGGATATTGACCTCATTTTTGGGTGCACCTTTATTCATTTATTTGGTCATCAAAGGGAGGGAATATTGGTGAAGTTAGAGATCGCTGGGCTTCAGTTTTCATACAACAGCATACCAGTATTAGAGGATGTGAACTTCGAGCTTAAAAAAGGTGAGATGCTCACCATCATAGGCCCCAATGCTTCTGGGAAGACAACACTTCTCAAGTGTATAAATAATATACTTAATCCACAGAATGGGAGTATATTGATCGATGAAAAGTCGCTAAATTCCTTGAGTATGATAGAGATAGCTAGAAAAGTAGGACATGTACCTCAATCGGGAACCGAGAGTTTTCCAACAACGGTCTTTGATACTGTGCTTATGGGAAGAAAACCCCATGGAGGATGGAAACCAAGCGAGAAGGATCTTGAGATGGTATCGAAAACCATTGAAAAGTTGGGTCTTGAAGATATCGCTATGAGGAATATAGGTGAAATCAGTGGTGGTCAGAGGCAGAAGGCGTTGATCGCTAGAGCAGTAGCTCAGGATCCAGAAATACTCCTTTTAGATGAACCTACCAGCAGCCTTGACCTTAAACATCAGCTTGAAGTTCTAGATGTGGTAAAGAAACAAACGGGAAATGGGATCTCAGTAGTTATGACCATGCATGATCTAAATCTCGCAGCAAGGTACAGCAGTAAGATATTGATGCTTAGTGGCGGGAAAATATATGCTGCTGGGGATGTGGATGTATTAAATTCTAAAAATATAGAATCGGTCTTCGGCGTGAAAGTAGATATCGTTCAACGATCGGGTCGTCCTATGATAATCCCCGAAGAGGCTGTTATTTGAATGAGGTATTATGGATGTTATCTATTTGATCAATGTAAAGCAGACCCTCCGTTCACCCCTAAGATATCTCCGTTGACATAAGAACCCATATCGGAAGCCAAGAAAACTGTTGCGTTTGCGATATCTATTGGTTTTCCGATCCTTTTTACTGGTATTTTTTCTGCTCTTTGCTTTCTTTTTTCTTCCGAGTAACTTCCTATAATATCTGTGTCTATGGTACCTGGCGCGATGCCGTTAACAGTGATGCCTTCTGGCCCCAATTCCAAAGATAAAGCTCTGGTTAACCCTACTAGTGCTGCTTTACTTGTCACATAGGCTGTACCATGTGTGGACCCTCTGAAAGCCAACTGTGAAGAAAGATTGACTATTCGGCCTGCTCCTGATTCTTTCAGGTGTGGTAGACATAGTTTACATAATATAAAGGGGCCTCTGACGTTTACATCTATGGTCCTGTCATAATCCTCAATCTCTGATTCTTCCAGGTCTTTGCGATAGTAGATACCAGCATTGTTGACTAGTATATCGATCGAGTTAAATTCGTCCACATATCTCTCAACCATATCCTCGCAGTCTTTCTCATCACTGACATCCCCCTGTAGTAGAATGCCATCGGATTTGCTTGTCACATATTTAAGTACATCTTGAGCTTCCTCTTCACTTTTGTAATAGTTTATTCCTACGACGGCGCCTTCATCGGCAAATTTCTCAGCGATACCTCTACCGATACCTCTCGAAGCTCCAGTTACGATAGCTCTTTTCCCTTCCAACTTTCCTTTCATAGTTCCCAAATCACACAGATGATATTAGTCTTTTTTCAAGGAAATTATTATATATGAAAAATCGGTGTATGGGAATGTTGGAATGGGATTCTGTTCAGGTCCAATACCTGATAGCTTTTCTGAACAATACGCTCCCGTAGTGTAGTCCGGCCAATCATTTTGGCCTCTCGAGCCAAACACTCGGGTTCAAATCCCGACGGGAGCATTTTTTTCTTTTTAACCGGAGTGATTTGTTTCACGAGTTAAAAATTTACATTTTAACGAGCGTAAGCAATTGTGATTTTATAAACAATTGCTCACTGAATCCCGACGGGAGCATTTTTTTCTTTTTAACCGGAGTGATTTGTTTCACGAGTTAAAAATCTATAGATAGGCTTGAAACTACCAAAATCATTAAAATCTTTTAAGGAATTGTGGACTCCATGAAGGTAGTAGATAGAAGATTATCGGTAAATACCGGTAATGATTTAGATATCAAGAACATAACGGAAGAAGGTCAGAAGTTGGTCGCTGAAAGTGGAGTCCAGGAAGGAACGGCACTGTTTTTCGTTTCCGGATCGACAGCAGCCTTAACAACTATAGAATATGAACCCGGGCTGTTACACGATCTACCCGCAGCTCTTGATAGATTGTTCCCTAAAGATTCGTATTACAAGCATCACGAAAAATGGCACGATGGTAACGGGCATTCACACATCAGAGCTTCCTTCATCGGACCTAGTATAACCGTACCTATAACCGGTGGGAAACTAGAACTTGGAACATGGCAGCAGATAATACTGTGTGATATGGACGTTCCGTCTAGAGACAGGGAGATCATAGTGAAGATAACGGGGGAATGATCAACCCTAACCTAAACCTTAACCTTAACCATTACCTTAACCTTAAAACTAACCTTAACCCTAACCTTTTCCTTCCAAGCTGAGATGTGCTAATAGGGATTCCAACTGTAGCCGCTCGTCGCCTCCTTCTACCATCCTGAACTCCGTCTCACCGATCCTGTCAACGATCTTCATCTTTTGCCTGTTGTCCATGCCGATCTCGTAGATATTCTTATGGATCTCTTTGATTATATCCTCACCGGATAAGCCATACTCCAACAGCAGGTCGTCCAACAATTTTCTAGCGTTCATGAATTCTCCATCGAGAGCCGTTCGCAGTAACTTTTCGATATCACCCGGTTTTGCCACATTAGCACTCTGTCGAACGATCTTCTCTGTTATATCTTCGGTAGTAGAAGCTGAGATCTGGAGTAGATTTGTCACCCTTCTGAGATCACCGTCGGCGACTCTGATGAGCAGTTGTTTCGCATCTTCATGGATATCGAGTTCCTCGCTTTCAGCGATCTTATCTATCCAATCTTCGACATATTTTTCGTTGATATATCTGAACCTGAAAACAGCACAGCGGGACTGGATCGGATCTATGATCTTTGAGGAGTAATTACAGGAAAGTATAAAGCGGCAGTTGCTGGAGTATTTTTCCATGGTCCTTCTCAAGGCTGCCTGGGCTTCAGGAGTAAGTGAATCAGCCTCATCCATGAAGATTATCTTGAACCCTATACCGCTCATGGTAGATGTCCTAGCGTACTCTTTTATTTTATTCCGTATAATGTCTATACCCCTTTCGTCACTGGCATTGAGTTCGAAAAAGTTAGCACTCCACTCATCACCATACAATTCTTTGGATAGTGCTATGGCCGAAGTAGTTTTACCAGTACCGGCTGGCCCGGCGAATAATAGGTGGGGTAAACTACCTTTTTGCACGTATGCTTTCAACCTTTCGATGGTAGTCTCTTGACCATACACGTCATCTAAAGTTTCAGGTCGGTATTTCTCGGTCCAAATCTTCTCCATTTTACCGTTTTATATGATTACTTTCATTGTTATAATTCTTTCTACT
>JAWOGF010000034.1:0-8260 GCA_046497075.1 Candidatus Saliniplasma sp. | reverse complement strand
GCCCAAGTGAATGTAAAATAAAGATAAATTATGTTCGCGAAACCTCCGAACCCTAGTCCAGCAGTGGCCCCCTGGATCAATCCATCTTCCACCTCGTCAAGCTCACTCTTCACCGAAAGAATGCTGATAGCTTTCAATCCCTCTCCCACCAGTGGAAGTAAAATTATGATTATGAAAACGTTTGATACTGATCTGAGGAACTGGAAATATTCATGTTCTCTCATTATCTGCCCGTATAAAAGATATGAAATTCCGAGGAAAACAATAGCTGCCATTGCCCCAGCGGTGAATGAAATTATTATAGAACTCCAGGGTTCCTTCTTCCAACGCTCGATGTTACGGATATAAGCGGAATACAAAATAGAAGGTACCAGTGAAATTGCTAGAATTATTATCCATTTGACGATTGTGTTGTTGCTGACCATTTGACCCTGTAAGGAGGCACTGATATTTATTTCCCCTCATTTCTGATATTGTTTTTAGCGGATAGATACCTTAACATCTCATTATAATTTGATATCTTGTAAAAAACGAACTCCAAAAAGAAAAGATATTAAAGAACCCTCAATATACCATCCTGTGGTCAAATGGTAGTCGCGAAAGTTGTTATCGAACTGAAAGAAGGGGTAGCGGACCCCGAGGGTATGAACACGAAGAAAACTTTAAAACTCCTGGGCTGGGAAGTGGAAGACGTCAAATCAGGTAAAGTCTTCGAGATAGATTTTGGAGAAGATATCACAGTCGAGGATGCTGAAAACGAAACTGAAGAGATGTGTAAAAGACTCTTGGCAAATCCCGTTATCCAGACCTACGATATTGAGATGAAGTAGGTGGAGATCATGAAGCATTACACGAGAAAGGATGTACATTTTGAACTTCACGAAGTCAATATATTGGAAGCTGAAGATGAAGATCTAGTAGAGATATCAAAGGAGAGCGGTGTCGGTCTGAGTTTGAGTGAGATGAAAACGGTCAAGGAGCATTTTAAGAAACTGGGCCGTAATCCGACGGATCTAGAATTGGAAGCTCTCGGCCAGGCTTGGTCGGAACACTGCTGTTACAAATCTTCCAAATGTATTTTGAAGGACACCGTTTTCGATATCGACGCCCCTCAGAATATATACGTTATCGAGGAAGATGCCGGAGTAGTGGAATTCGATGAAGACCATGCATACGTTGTAGCCCTGGAAAGTCATAATCACCCTTCGGCTATAGAACCCTATGGTGGTGCTGCAACCGGTATAGGCGGGATAGTTAGGGACGTAACCTGCATGGGCGCTCAGCCTTTAGCTTTCGTAGACCCATTATTTTTCGGTGAGTTGGATATCGATTATGAGGACCTTCCGAAAGGTACGAAGCATCCTAGGTATCTGTTCCACGGAGTCGTGGACGGAATAAGCGATTACGGTAACCGATTGGGTATTCCTACACTTTCAGGGATGGTGTATTTCGATGAAAGTTATCTGACGAACTGCCTGGTCAACGTAGGTTGTATCGGGCTCGCAAAAAAGGACGAACTGATCAGGAGTCGTGTCAAAGAGCCCGGAGATATCTACATCATGGCTGGTGGAAGAACCGGGAGAGACGGTATCCACGGAGTAACTTTCGCATCGGATGAACTGCACGAAGGGTCCGAAGAGGAGGATATAGGAGCTGTACAATTGGGTGACCCCATAACGAAAGAACCTCTCATCCACGCTAGTTTAGAGTTGAACCGGAAAGGGTTACTTCAGGGTATGAAAGATTTCGGCGGCGGAGGTTTATCCTGTGTTGCCGGTGAGATGGCACTAGCTGCAGGATACGGTGCAGTTATCCAGATCGATAAGGTACCTTTGAAACAACCTGATATGGCACCATGGGAGATATGGGTGTCGGAGAGTCAAGAAAGGATGATGTATGCTGTAAAGGAAGAACAGGTCGAAGATGTATTACAAATATGTAAAAAATGGGACGTGGAGGCGACCGTTGTTGGACACGTGATAAAAGAACCCAGGATGAAAGTTTACTACGATGACGAGAAGATCATGGATCTCGATTTAGAGTTTCAAACCGGTGGACCTTCTTACTGCAGACCTGTCGAGATGATCGATAAAACTGAGGATATCCAAGAGAAAGAACCTGCTGAACTAGATGACTATTCAGAGACGCTTTTAGTACTTCTTAAGAGCGATAACATCAATAGCAAGGAATGGGTGATAAGGCAATACGATCACGAAGTTCGAGCCAACACGGTTATAAAACCACTCCAGGGAGTATTAGGAAAGCAAGGTCCCGGAGATGCTAGTGTAATCAAACCGCTTGAAGACTCTTTCAAAGGTATTGCGGTAACAACGGACGTCAACCCCAGGATCACTCATCTAGACCCCAAAAAGGGTGCCATGTGGACTATGGACGAAACCTGCAGGAATCTTGTGGCTGTGGGTGCTAGACCCCACTCGTTCGCAGACTGCCTAAATTATGGCAACCCGGAAAAACCCCAGCGGTTGGGAGATTTCGATATGACCGCCGAAGGATTAGAAGCAGTTGCGAGACCTTTAGGTATCCCCTTCGTTTCGGGCAACGTGAGTTTTTACAATGAAACGGATAAAGGCCCAGTAAACCCCACACCCACTATTTTAGGATGCGGTTTGATCGATGATATCAGAAAAGCCGTGACCATGGACTTGAAAGAAGAGGAAAATCTGCTTTATCTTGTAGGTGAGACTAAAGAGGAGATGGGCGGTTCGGAGTATTATCATCTTACTGGTGGTAAGAGTGGTGACGTACCGAAGGTAGATGTAGATTTACTTGAGAAAAGTATAGACTATATGCTTGAAGCCCATTCTCAGAATTTGATAAAGAGTTGTCACGATGTATCCTTAGGCGGTATTGCCGTGACACTTGCCGAGATGTGCACCGCCGGTGATTTAGGAGTGGAGATCGAACTAGATAACGGATCGAGAGCAGATAATGTTTTGTTCTCTGAAAGTCCGACCCGCTGGGTAGTTGAAGTAACTCCAGAGGATGAAGATGACTTCCTGTCGATCATGGACGTACCAGTTCAGGAGATAGGTAAGGTTAAAGGGGATACAATGGAAGTAGATTATCACGGAAAAAAAGTCGTTGAACTGAAAATCAATGACATCAGGGACGTATGGAAAAACTCACTTAAAGACAAGATGGAATGAAATTTTGATAATCTGAAAGTTCACTTCCATCTCATGATGAAATAACAGTCCTTCTCTCCTTTATCTTTAGCATCCCATACTTTTACTTCACCTTCTGTGTTAGTAGCTTTCAATATCCCTTCGAAGACGCCTAACCAACCTATACACGTATATTCATCGACAACATTATCCTTGAATTTGATGTATGCTTTGTCGTCCTCGTCTTCGATGTCTATTTTCACATCACCATATGTGAATGCGTCACTATAACTTTTAGGAGCCTTTTTCAACATCGTTTTAGGAGATGTGAATTTTATCAGGTAAGAAAGTACCCCCATATTTTGTACTGTGAAACTCCCTCCTCTTCGTAGATGATCTTCACCGTGATTTTCAACTATCCATTCGTGGACAGAAGAATGGATATTGACATCGTACCATTCTCTGTCGTTTATGTCTTCGATATCGATGTTTAATTTTTCCTCTAGATCATTGACTCCTCTATCACCCCATGTTCGCCTGATATATTTGATATATCCATTGATTATAGAACCTCTAACTTTCTTCTTTCCCATGACTATTACCTTGTGATATTATATGAGATATGGTAGTATTTTATTGTTCCCTATGAGTATCAGTTTTTTAAACTGATAAGGGTTAAAGCCCGCATACATCCTTCTTCAGACGGAGGAGGTGGTCAATATAGTATATAGTAGGTAGTGGATAATAGTAGGTAGTGGATAATAGTAGGTAGTGGATAATAGATAGTAGGTAGTATGGGGTCTTAAATATAAGTCCGAAATAAATCACAGTCAAGTTCTTTCTTCTTCAGTCAGTGCAGATGCGTCGATGCCTGTATGTAAGGTATATCTAGGTCTTACCATACACAACTGGGTCCTTCTAGTTTTATCGTCGAAAACCAAAGCCAATCCCCTTTTGAATTCCATCTGACCCACCATCTCGTCTAAGCCGTTTTTCATATAGGATTGTTTCGCCATACCTAGTGCTGCTACATCATCTCTCGCCGTTAAGTTGTGAGCAATTATCAGGTCTGACTGTCTGATAGCACTGTCATGGACTGCGGATGGCTCTTGAGTTGCCAAAATCAGTGACAGTCCAGGATGCCTACCTAATTTTATCCAGTCTATAAGAGGTCCTGTCGCTAAGGTTTCCCCCTCATTTGGTAAAAACAGATGTGCTTCATCGATGAGCATGTATATAAGAGGATGCTCTTCAGTGATGTCTTCACTGGTATCTGAATCGACGAGTCCTGCTTGAGCCTGCATCTCTATTGTAGTGTATAGTGTCCGTTCTGCCATCTGCTTTCTTGCGAATATGGATATGATCAGGTTTCTCAGTTCGAAATCCCCTATCCTACCAAGATAAGATATGTCTAAGATAGTTACCTTACCCCCTTCTGCGATATCGGAACCCATCCCATCTTTTGAGAACAGTTTCAACTCTTCCATCATATGGAAGTATGCGGTCAAAGCGTTCTCGGGTCTTTCATCCGGTGAGAACCTCTTGATGGCTCTGTAGATGTCGCTGAAGGAATAATCTCCTCCCTGAAGTTCCGTGATCACCTTTTGGAGTAAAATACCTGTAGGTTCAGTGAGTTTTAGGTCGAAAAGTTCCATCCACTCTGAGATCGTTACGTCTGAGAGTTTGAGTTTCAGTGACTGATCATGAAAAACCTCATACCCTTTCTTTTCTGCTTCATCGACGGCTATCTCCGGAACCAGGACCCTTACTTGATCTTCGAAAGAATCCGGTTCGATATCGAAATCTTTCATTCGTGCGATCTCTTTTTTATTAGTGTTACCTTTTTTTAGACTGTGAAAGACGCTCATAGTGTCGACTATCACAAGAGCCACACGTTCCCGATATTTTTCTTCTAGATTACAAAAACCTTCAGCTAGAACTCCGAGAGTATATGATTTACCTGTCCCTCTTTTCCCGACAACTAACATACAATGAGGGGAGACTATGTCTAGATACGCCTTACCCATCTCCTCATATTCCCCTCCTGGGTACGAGACACTTTTACCTAAAAAGCAGCAACCTAAAGTTCCTAACCGTTCTGCTTTAGTTTTAGATCTACCTAGGGTCTCTTGGATCTGAAGCAAATCAAGGCCTCTATCTTAATTCTGAACGGTTATAACCGCATTCTTGACATTGGTTACATCACCAGTAAATTTTGCCGTGACTTCGATCTCTCCGAAATTTTGATTCTGAGGTAATGAAGGATTTATTCCTTCAAAGGTAATTGTGCCGTCAGACCCGGTTTCACCCGATTCAACGACGTCGCATCCTTCTAAAGTTATAACCACACCTTCCAGTCCGTTCCCATCTCGATCGTAAGCTGTTACATCTATATGCTGACCAGATGAAGTATTTATTGTCCTATCATCCTCATCGATTTCGATACTGTCCAATTCAGTAGATTCAGCGCTCGTCATCCATCCTATGATTATTGCGGTTCCGACACCGGCGATCACCACGAGTAATATGAGATATAATGGCAATCCTTCTAGTGCCCCGTCATTTGATAGATTCTTTCGATTTTTGTTCATATTATCGAAGGCGCAACATTTAAGCCCTTTATTTAATACTTTGGATGTATTTGAGGTGGATAATTCATATGAGATAATATCCTGCAGATAGATCTACAAAATCAAAAATGAAAAATTTTATATGTATGATGAAAACTAAAAATATTGAGGAGAAAAGATGAAGAGAAAGGCAGCTTATCTGTCTTTTTTACTAACCGCCCTATTAATTATAGGAACGTTTTCAGGCGACGTTATATCTTCTTCTAACTCCGGAGAGGATGAATGTGAAACACAAGGGGTGGATAGGATGAGCCCCGATGAGAACGGTATTGATTCTCATATTATCGAGGACTCAGCGGATATCGATGTACCCACATGGGAGATAGGGACATCATGGACTTATTATCAGCAGATGTGGCAAAACGATTCTGACACTAATGATTACATGTACATCGAAGAGGAGATCACGTACACCGTCGAGGCGGTGGAATACATTACATATCAAGGAAATAGCTACTATGGTTACAACCTCACTTTAGATGGAGAAATCATCGACGGCGAAGGGGAACAAGATGGTGATGAAATAGAAATCAACGGTGGAACAGTAGGTGGTTATAGATTCAATAAGATCAGCGATTTAGGTACTGTCATCGATCGTCAATATAGATACATGTATGGAACGGATAGTACAGGATTTGTAGATATTGATATATGGACGTACATGAACCAGACTTTCCAACCGGTGATAGAGAACTACGACTTCCCCATGGATGTTAACGATATGTTTTGGGGCAACACGACCATGAGGTCCTGGGGTTACTATAGGTATGACGCGGGTACGTTAGGGAGCAACGAGAGTCGCTTCGATGAAAATTCGAGTTTAGAGGCCGAAGTATCGATACCTTACACGGAGAGCGTCACGGTTCCCTCTGGAAGCTTCGATACATATTACGTTAATTCCACCATGAACGAAGGTGGGGGTGGGTACATGGATCGCTGGTTCTCTCCAGAAGTTCTATCGTATGTAAAAGAAGTGTCACATACGCCGGAGGGGGATTGGATAAAGAGACTAACGGAATACACTGTTCCAGATCCTACGAATTCTTTGGCTATAGAACCTAGAGAAGCTGAAGTAGGTGACGAGGTGAATGTAACAGGTGAGTTCCCAAACCATCCCAATGAGGATGTAACTCTGAGGATCCCCGTAGGAGCAGAACCAGATAGCGAGTGGAATACCACCACCGATGATAGCGGTGGATTCAGCGTGGTTATCGAGGTCCCTTTTGCTAAAGACAATACTGACACTCTTGTAGATTTTGCTTCTGTAGGTCTACTTGCGGAGTTAGATAGTGATCCTACAAATGAATACGCTGTCGCTACCCTTGTGATCCTTTTAGAGGAACAGACAGTACAGCTAACTACGGGCTGGAATTTTGTTTCAACGTATTTGGACCTTTGGAATAACGATATAGAACAAATAATTGACGATGAAGATTATGGCATACCCGACAATTATACCTGTTTGAAGTATTACGATGAAGTTGAGGGCTGGATGTCATACGTTCCTGGAAGGGATAGTATATTTAACGATATGGACCACGTGAACGAAACAATGGGTATCTGGATAAAAGTGACAGATAATGTGACACTCACTTTTTTGGGCTATCCCGCTGGAAATACGACTTTTACTTTACAGCCCGGCTGGAACCTGGTAGGTTACCCGAGCTCGACCCCCTCAGTTGAAGACATGCCTGAGGAGGTGACGAAAGTGGGCTATTTTGATTCATCTCAGGAATACAACTTATCTTATGACTACAGCCTGGATAACTTCGAGTTCACACCCGGAGAGGGATATTGGTTGTACAACGACGCAGACTACGATGTAGATTGGCTTTTAGAATACTGATCAACAAAATCTCTTTTATATATTTTGTATTTTTCAATTTTTGTAAGTATTTTTGAACTCTTTTAATCGGAAGCATTAGTTTTTAACTTTTTACCCCCAAGAAGTCACCTTCCTAACTCTTTGATTTAGGTGGGTGAGGAGGTCACTCTACCGATAATCACTAACATAATAGCTTAACGATGTATCTAATCTTACAAGGTCGCACGTAATTTGTATATATATGGCTAATTTGTATATATGTAAAAGGATATACGAGTCGGAAATTATATTAGAGCGGCATTAGTTATAAATTATACACTAGGAGGAGAACATTAAATGACCACCCGAAAAAAATGTATCGTATCTGTATTATTGGCAGCGCTTTTGATAATGTCTACTGTTCCGTTTTTGAACGATTCAGAGTCCGCGGAATTTGTCCGAGCGGATAGTCAGGATAAATCTTTTCCGTTGACCACAGATGGAGACCAGTTAGAGATTGATCATAGTACCGATGGAGATGTGGACCGTATCTCGTATAATATCAACGGATTTGACACAAATAGTGTAAATATCGATGAGACTGAGTATGATCATATATCTATAGAAGGTGCAACCAATTCGTTGAAAGAAGGCTATCCTGACTTGCCTACAGTTTCTAGAAGTTTGATAATCCCCGATGA
>JAWOGF010000069.1:0-8167 GCA_046497075.1 Candidatus Saliniplasma sp. | reverse complement strand
CACAAAAAACTATATAAACAATCCATTATTCAACATCAATATTCAGGAGTTGTAAAAATGAATGGAATCGATTATGGTATAATAGCGATAGTGATTTCTTTGCTGGGACTAGCACTCTCTTGGTTCTTTACCCGATTTATTTCGAAACAGGATCGAGGGACAGACCTTATGAAGAGATTATCTGGAGAAGTCCAGAAAGGAGCAAAGACTTATCTAAATACTGAGTATAAATACATAGCGATATTTGTGGTTATCGTTGCTGCATTACTCGCAGTTAAAGATTTTTTAGAGGGTATGGCACCTTATACCACCATAGCGTTCTTGGTCGGTGCAGTACTTTCTTCTGCTGCGGGTTATATCGGTATGGTAACGGCTACAAATTCTAGCGCCCCGACCACCCAAGCAGCAAGAGAAAGTTTAGATAAATCTTTACGGATATCATTCCGTGGCGGAGCGGTCATGGGACTTTCTGTTGTAAGCCTAGGACTGCTCGGATTGAGCGGCGTTTTACTTTTTACAGATTATATGGTTGGATTGGGAGATTCTCTCACGTACATAGCGGGATTTGGTTTCGGAGCTAGTTCTATAGCACTATTTGCCCGTGTTGGTGGGGGTATTTACACTAAAGCCG
Source organism: Candidatus Saliniplasma sp. (assembly GCA_046497075.1). Classification (GTDB taxonomy): domain Archaea; phylum Thermoplasmatota; class Thermoplasmata; order Halarchaeoplasmatales; family Halarchaeoplasmataceae; genus Saliniplasma. The sequence goes on along the minus strand of JAWOGF010000069.1, from coordinate 7,536 downwards.
CCGACGTCGGTGCAGACCTTGCTGGAAAAGTCGAAGCAGAGATCCCAGAGGATGATCCTCGTAATCCTGCAGTGATAGCCGATAACGTTGGGGACAACGTCGGTGACGTAGCCGGTATGGGTGCCGATCTTTACGAATCATACACAAATTCCATAATCGCAGCCCTGACTCTTGGATGGATGGCTTATGAAGGATCAGATATGACTCCATTATTGGAGCATAGCCCCGTAGAGGGAATGGGGGCGGAGATATTTGCTATACCGTTATTGATAGCAGCAGCTGGTATTATATCTTCAATGATTGCTATATTCTTCGTTAGAGCCAAAGAAGATGCCACTCAAGAAGCACTACTCAATGCTTTGAGAAAAGGTACCTATGGGGCATCAGTAATTATAGCGATCTTTTCATTCGGTATCGTTTATTGGCTAGCTCCTGATAACTTGGGTATATGGGGAGCTGTAGTCACTGGTCTTATCGCAGGTGCACTCATCGGGTATTTCACGGAATACTTTACTTCAGATAGATACAAACCTACTAAGAAAATGGCTGAAGCCACAGAAACAGGACCAGCAACTTTCATAATCAGTGGTATTGCAACTGGAATGGAGAGTACATTCTTCCCCGTTATCATAGTTTGTGTAGCGATATTGGTTTCATTCGTGTTCTCAGGATTATATGGGATAGCTATAGCAGCAGTCGGCATGCTTTCCACACTTGGCATAACACTTTCAACAGATGCTTATGGACCTGTAGCAGATAATGCTGGTGGTCTTGCAGAGATGAGTGGTTTAGATCCTAAAGTGCGTGAAAGAACGGATGCTTTGGATTCTCTAGGTAATACTACAGCAGCTACCGGTAAAGGTTTTGCCATCGGTTCTGCAGCACTTACTGCTCTCACACTAACCGCTGCATATGCTACAAGAGTCGGTATTGATGATCTTGGTAGATTTAGTGTAGTGCTTCCAGAAGTCTTAGTTGGTATCTTCTTGGGTGCTATGATACCTTTCATATTCTGTGCTATCACGATGAAAGCCGTAGGTAGTTCAGCTCAAGCAATAGTCATGGAGGTAAGACGGCAGTTCGAGGGTGATAAAGGGATATTATCCGGAGATGTTGATCCTGATTATCAGAAGGTTATCGCCCTAGCCACTGAATTTGCTCTCAAGAAGATGGTGATCCCTGGGATTATGGCGATCGCGGCCCCATTGTTAATAGGTTTCATACTAGGCCCTGAAGCTCTTGCAGGGTTCCTATTAGCGGCCGTAGGTACTGGATTCGTTCTAGCTATAATGATGGCTAATGCAGGTGGAGCATGGGATAACGCCAAAAAGTATATAGAAAAAGGACATCATGGAGGAAAAGGGTCCGAGGCACATAAAGCAGGCGTAGTAGGAGATACAGTAGGTGATCCTTTCAAAGATACATCTGGTCCGTCCTTGAATATACTTATCAAGTTGATGTCTATAGTCTCCTTGGTGTTTGCAAGTGCGATAGCAGCTAATGCCCTGGATCTTATACCATAAGTGAACTTATTAGGTGAAAACAACATGTACATAATGGAAAGAAAAAGAGACACAATCCGAATCCCTCCTGATCGATTGGGGGATGAATTAGATGAAGTTTCAAAAGATATAGCTAGAGAAACACTCGAGGGGCAGATCGAGGAAGACAACAAACTCATCATCCTAGCGACAAACATCGAAAGGATCGAGGATGGAAGAGTAGTCCATGGAGACGGGGGTATCTTCCAGGATGTTGCCTACGACGCTTTGATATTCGTACTTGAAGAGGATGAACTGATCTTTGGATATGTATGTGAAGTTCTAAAATTTGGAGCTTTTGTACGCTTTGGTCCTCTTGACGGATTGTTACATATAAGTCAAATAATGAACGATAAAGTAGATGTTGATCAGGGCAGTCAACTTCTAAAAGGTAAAGAATCTGGTAAGATAGTCAAGATCGACGATAAATTAAGAGCTAGAATAGTGACGGTTAGTGTCAATGAAAGGAGCCCTAGAGAGAGTAAGATCGGGTTGACCATGAGACAAACGGGTCTAGGTAAACTAGAGTGGTTCGAAGAGGAAGAAGAGGAGGCATCATAGATGGCTAAAACGAAGGCCTGTAAGAAATGTAATTGTCTTACGGAAGAAAAAGAATGTCCACTTTGTGGCGCAGAAACTGTTAACGAATGGCAGGGCTATCTTGTAGTTGTAGATCACGAGCACTCAGAGATCGCAAAAAAGATGAAGATCCACACCAACGGGAAATTTGCTTTAAAAGTTAGAGAATAATCTCATGTACATGTACAGCGAAGAGAATATCCCAAAAAGTGACCTTCGAGTACCAAACGGACTAAGGAAACCCTTGAAAGAGAAAGTCGGAGATTTAGTAGACGGTAAATTACCAGAGAGATATACCAAATATGACTGCATTATCACTGTAGGAGACGTTGTCACTGATGTTCTAATCGAACAGGATATCGTTCCAGACCTTGCATTGGTAGACGGTAAAACAAGAAGAGGGGAATACGAGAGTAAGGGATCGGTACATGAGAAAACAATAAATATAAAGAATCCTGCTGGGATTATTACAAGAGATGCTTGGGAAGCCATCCAGTATGGGCTGAACCACGAAGAACCAATCACGATAATTGTAGATGGCGAGGAAGACCTATTATCTCTTGTTGTTATTGCTCTTGCCAACAAAGGTTGTTTGGTTATATATGGTATCCCTGATGAAGGAATGGTAATAAATATCGTAGATAATGGGATAAAAGCCAAAAGTTGGGAAGTAATAAATAAGATGGTCAATGTAAACGAGGATTGATAGGATGTCAGAATCAGAAATCGAGATAGAAAAAGAAAAAGAAAATAAACTACTCAACCGCAGAGAATTAGTATTTATCGTCACATACGGGCCAAATCCAATACCTAGTCGAGATTCCATTAGAGATAGGATCTCTAATTTTATGGATGTATCAAAGGATACAGTCATTATAGATAAGATAAATTCTGAATTTGGTATGAACAAAACTAAAGTCCTCACTAGAGTATATAACAGTAAAGAGGATACACTACAATACGAATCCAAACATTCTCTTCAGAGAAATAAAATACAGGGGTAATTATCATGGCTAAAATTGATATGTACGAAGTCGAAGGTGATGAATTAAAAAGAAAAAGACGGAACTGTCCTAAATGTGGTGAAGGTGTATTCCTAGCCGTTCACGAAGACAGGGTGACATGTGGTAAGTGCGGGTACACCGAATTTAAAGGATGAAGGATGTAGTTTCGATAAAACAATAACAATATAAAGGGCTCGTAGTGTAGCATCTCGTTTACATCTGTAAGTGGGCTACAATGGATATCACCGAGGCTTCCGGAGCCTCATACCCGGGTTCGAATATAGGTTTGGACCACAAACCGATCGAAAATCCCGGCGAGTCCGCTCGTTTCACTCCCGTACTCGCCTGTCTCCTCGCTACCGCTGCGGATCCCGGCGAGTCCGCTATATCATTTTTTATGTTAATGATTAGAGGATAAGTAGAATGCGGTAGCATTCTGCGGTGTCCGTTTACAAAATGGTACATTTTTACGGATAAGTAGAATGCGGTAGCATTCTGCGGTGTCCGTTTACAAAATGGTACATTTTTACGGATAAGTAGAATGCGGTAGCATTCTGCGGTGTCCGCTACATTTTCTTCGAAAATTAGCGTATAGTTAGAAATCTTTGATTTCTGACGAATCCGTTCTTCTACAGATATATTTAAAGATGCAATTCATCGAGGTCTGATAAAATTGGGGTTCAAGAAACATTTACCAAAAATTTAAATATCCTAGATATTGTTTAAAAATTCACATAAAAATAAAACAGGAGGCCAGAAAATGAGCGAAGAAAACACGGTATTTATCGGGAAGAAAGAAACTATGAACTATGTGATGGCGGTAGTGACTCAGTTCAATAGTGGGTCCGATGAAGTTGTCATCAAAGCTAGGGGAAGAGCCATCAGTAAGGCTGTTGATGTAGCAGAGATCGTCAGAAACAAATTCTTACCAAATTCAAATGTATCCGATATAACCATATCTACTGAAGAACTAGATAAAGAAGGTGAAAGCGGCCACGTAAACGTTTCTACTATAGATATAACAATGAATATCAACCAATAATATATAGAATGACTTAATCATACCTAAAACGCATTGTAAAATTTATTATATCTCATTCCTTTCTTATATCTATGTGTGAGATAGAAGAAATCACGGAACGGGTCATCGAATTTAGAGATAAGAGGGACTGGAAGAAGTATCATAAACCAAAAAATCTCAGCATCTCTATCTCTATTGAATCTTCCGAACTCTTAGAGTTATTTCAGTGGAATGATGAAATTTCAAATATAGACAAAGAAGACCTTGAGGATGAGATCGCAGATATATTCATATACTTACTTTTGATGGCAGATGCTACAGATATAGATATCGTAAAGTCAGTCGAAAATAAGATCGAGAAGAATAAGGCGAAATACCCAAAATGATATCACAATCTATTTAAACTCTGAACTAAAGAAAGATAAAGATGACAAAAAAAGATAAGGAGAGGTATGTTGAAGAAAAGATAAATATACCCAGTAGAAAAACATACCAGGAGGTTTTTGACCATAGTACTTTGATGGTTTTGTACGGTCTCATGACCGACGGTTTTATAGATACTGTAGAGCATCCTATATCGACGGGTAAAGAAGCAAAGGTTTTCAAAGGATTACAGGTAGATGGTACAAAAGTAGCCCTAAAGATAATGAGGATAAATACAGCAGTATTCAGAAAGTATAGGACTTATATAGAAGGAGACCCGAGATTCAAAGATTTTGGTGGGGGTAGAAACCTTATATTCACCTGGACAAAAAAGGAATTCTCAAACCTCAAAAAGATGCATAAAGGAGGTCTCAGAGTACCAGAACCTATCACTTTTTCGAAGAATGTATTGGTCATGGAATATCTAGGATATGAAGATAATCCAGCCCCCATGTTGAAGGATGTACCATTTGATGAAGAGAGTCTTAAAATAATCTATGACGATATCGTTTCAGATTATAAAACCCTTTACCAGTCACTCGGATTTGTTCATGGAGATCTCAGTGAATATAATGTACTGATATCAAACGATTATCCCTATCTTATAGATGTATCACAATCAGTCCCTTTAGCTCATCCAAAAAGCCAGGATCTTCTGGAGAGGGACGTAAAAAATATAGTGAGATACTTTTCCGACCATGGAATTCAAACTGATGAAGAAAAACTTATTAAGGAAATCAAAGGAGTGAATGATTAAGATGATAGATATAAAGATCCCTAAGGAACGTATCGGTGTATTGATCGGAGAGAACGGTGAGGTAAAGTCTGAAATCGAAGAAAGATCTGGAGCAGAACTTGAGATAGATTCAAAAACAGGTCTAGTAGAGATCGATGTAGAAGATATCGATGATCCACTGATGCCTATGCAGGTTGAGGATGTAATTAAAGCTATAGGTAGAGGCTTCAACCCTAATAAAGCACTAAAGATCTTTGATAAAGATGTTTATTTTGAATTATTAGACATGAGAGATTATGTGGGTAAGAATGCTAACGCGGTTCACAGGATAAGTGGCCGAGTGATCGGAAAAAACGGTAGGAGTAGAGAGATCATCGAAGAACTCACTAAAACTTATGTTTCAGTTTATGGTAATACTATCGGAATTATCGGTGGTTCTGTTGAGATAAGTATCGCAAAAAGGGCGATAGAAATGCTCCTCGATGGAAGCGAGCATTCATCTGTGTTCAGTTTCCTTGAAAAAAGCAGGGCGGACATAAAGAAGGCTAGATCAGGGTTCTATATAGAGGAGTAATCACCTTTACCCTTTACCCTTTACCCTTTACCCTTTACCTCTAGTATTACTATCAACTTATTTATTACAGAAGCATTTCATCATCTTCTTTATCGGCACTTCCTATTACTCCTCCACATTCCGGACAGGTTTCTCCAGCATGTTCACCTTCACATTGTGGACATATCGCTAGATCACCACAGTCATGTTTGTAATGGGTAGGATCCCCACAGAAGTGACAGAATTCTTCCTCCCCTTCAGCTTCCTTGGTCACTTCTTCTTCCTCATCTTTCTTTTCTTTCTTCTTTCCTATTTTCTTTTCTTCTTTTGGTACACCAACTTTCTCTTCATCGTACTCCCTTTCTTCTTCTTCTTGGACCAAAGAAGTTATTTCAGTACTGGGTGCTTGATAGCTAGTTCCCTCAAATTTTTCCAATGCAGTTTGTAATTTTCTAGCTTGGTATATACCTACGTTAAGATTAGATATCAAACTTAATATATCTCTTTCATCCTTGGGGAGCTCAAGAACTCTTTTTCGTAGCAGTCTTTCTGTCTTTTCATCGATCTCCTCAGAGGATATTTCCAGCTGGACCACTTGTCTGATATACTCTAATACCCTTTTACATTCGTCTACACTTTTCTTTTCGAAATTAGTAACGATGTCACAAAGTCTTACTCCCTTTTCAAACAAATCCTTTTTTGACTCCCTAACTAGTTTACTTATTATTATCCTTGAAGCTTTTTCCATCTCATTTAATTCCTTGCTATCCAAGGCGTGGAAATCTAATCCTTCCCGCGTTGAGATGAATTTGAAAACGTCATCGATGTAATTATATGGGATATTACATATCTTGAATGCTTCTTCTTTGGATATCTCCCTATTCCTTTCACACTCGAATTCAAGAATACGTCTAGCATACTCCTCTAACTTCATTTCAAATTCTTTCTCTTTAGAGATCTGAAGACCTTCTTCAGCAGACTCAAATTCTGGATCGATCTCAAGAGCTTTTTCAAATGCCCTTTTAGCTTTCCCGGGTTTTTTCATTTCTAGTGATACACGTCCTTTGTTGTTCCAAGCATACTTATCATCACCCTTCAAACCTATAGCTTTATCGAACTGAGAATCAACGAGGAATACACCAAACGTATAGAAGCACTACGCGAGAAGGCAGGGCGGACCGAGAAGGGCTACGGCGAACTCGGATTCCGGATCCTACAGATACTTGAGCATATGCGATGAGCGAGTGTGTTTGACCTCAGAATAGACGGCTTTCGTTGAACTCTTAGTCCCCCCAGAAACGCCATACGCGGGAGTCCAATCTGTACAATCTATTCCGTAACAGGGAGAACAACTGAAACGGCCTCGATCCGTACAATGTAATAACACGCCTGACAGAGAAGAGCGCGTTTGTGAGTTGGTTCAAATCCTACCTCATTCGGGTATCAAAAGTATACTATTCTGGGACAGAGCCATCCACCCTTGGCGTCTGAATAGGTGCCACCATCCGCGGCTGAGTACTTGCAGACGTTCACGAATACCAACAATGAATGATGAATTCATCACACGAGCAATAGAGAATGATCGATATCTGAAAGCATTACAGCTGATCAACCGGTTCGAAATGGAGATTGAAGGCGAACTCAAACGAGTAGCTGACGAATTCATTAAATAACGGTAC
>JAWOGF010000091.1:0-7317 GCA_046497075.1 Candidatus Saliniplasma sp. | reverse complement strand
TACTTTTTACATCATCTTCACCTATCCATGATCGGATATTATCTCTCCTTTCAACAATCACGGATATCTTCTCTTTGTATCTCAATAATCTTTCTTTGTCCATCTGCCTTTACATCGTACTAAGCTTATTTAAATTTATAGTCCCAGCTCCCAAGAAATACTCTTGACCTCTCTTTCAACCGACTCTCAAGTATAATAATTTAGATTATTATAATCGTGACCACACAGATCGGTGCGGGAACGAACACAGAGAAAAACAACGATAACAGAAAGGAACACTACGCCATCTTCTCCAGGTCTGGTTTTACCAAAGAAATCAAAGAAGGATCTGACAGCGATCTCAACATCCATCTATACGATCTGGACGATATGAAACAAGTTTTTGAAAAGTAAGGATCAGGTCCGATACATCCAACTCCGAGAGACCCTATACCACTGCTTGATCATCGATACCCATTCCGAAGATGACTCGACCCAACTCACCCGTATCGCATCAACATATCTTCTAGATGATAAGTCTGTCCACACTCTTCACACTTCACATTTCCACTTTCCTTATCCCTTTCGGTGAAGGTGAAAACATCATCACATCCGGTACAAACCCCGCTGAAGGTCGGATCTTCATAGTTCTTTTGATCCACATCTATCTTCATGTCCAATATGTACATCAGCCAGATCCAGTATGCATCCTCCCTGTGATCTTCTGCTATGGTATCGATGATCTCCGGTAAGGTCTTTTCGTTCTTCTTCTTTTCCTCTTCGATATAACTGACGATCTCTTTCTTTTTCTTCTCAAAACTCTTATTGGCTTTTTTGAACAGAAGATCTCCTGCAAATTTTTTGACCCTATTTTTTCCCATCTTATGTCACCCGTTAGTATATCGGTTCAAATTTATATAAAATCATCTACATACGATCATCTTGATGAGTAAAAAGATTCCAAAAGAACTTTGGAACTTTGCAGAAAGGCTTAACTTCATATACACCATATAAAAAGATCATTCACTTCTCCACCTTAACCCCCAACCTCGCCCGCACCCAGAACGCCGCCCGCAGCACTATCAACAGCGCTATCACCCCGAACACCACCCACCACACCGGATGCGTCCCGGCAGGTTCATCAGGATCCTCACCTTCGTACCACATGGGCTCAACAGCCGGAAACCTGTCCTTACTTCTGTGTTCTTCTTCTCTTCCTTTGATCTCGTAGGGAGTATCCCATATCTCGTTTTCTTCTTCAGCGTCCGGATAATCCCTTTTGTAATCTGACCAGTAATTACCGAGGGTACCGTTGTCCCATCTGTTATGATCGTCTTCTACGGTACCGTAACTGTCCCAGGCAGCATCACCGTTGCGGACGAAGTCGTTGTGGTAGATGCTGTTGTTTTTAGAGTAGATGTCTTCTTCGGACTTTTCTAAAAAAACACCGTATCCGTTGTCGAATAGGATGTTCTCTACCAACTCGTTGCTGTCGGATATCTCCAAGTAGATCCCCCAACTATTGTTTTTGAGGGTGTTACCTTTCACAACGTTCTTATCAGACCTTAAAAGACCTATACCATAGTGATCGTTTCCCTCGATGTGATTGTCTTGGATGATCACACCTCTTGATCCCTCTATAAATACTCCGTGTTCCACGGTTGGCACTTCCCAATGACCTTCCACGTGATTTCCCGTAACGTTGATGCCTCGAGAATCAGCGATATTGATACCGAAGCCTTCATAGTCGATAACGGTCTCACCGATGACTTCGTTGTCTACCAAGTCGATGTTCTCGGAATCTACGATGTTGATTGTGTGACCGATCCTATTGGTCAACGTGTTATCCTCGATCAATCCGTTCCTGGAATTGTATATGTAGATCTCGGAATTATCGTAGTATTCACCGACCCCACCACTGCTGTTGTATACATGACATCCACGTATGATAAAATGGTCGGTAACGTTCCCGATATAGATACCGTACCCGTGATCACTCCCGTCGATCTCGTAATCTTCGATGACCCACGGGTCGTCAGCACTACCGTCACCGTCCCATCCCTCGCTATCGGCCAACGAAGCGAACTCCTCGTTCCCTTCCACCCTGATAGGAACATCCCTGTCCCCACTTGATAAGACAGCAACAAAACTCACAGAAACGAGAACGACCAGTACCACCAATAAAACCTTCGTCTTATCCATCACAAATAATAAATGTTCTCTATGATATTAAATCTTTGTTGGTACACTTGCATACAGATGCATAAATTGTAAATATAACTGCAGGGATGTGATGAAAGAATGAGTGATCTACTCACTTACCTAAAACAGAGGATGGGACGTCCATCAAAAGAAGAGATACTCAACGGAGATATAATCCCATTACTCTTCAAACTCGGTTGGCCGTTGATGATAGCCAACCTATTACAGACCGCTTACAATCTAGCGGACACTCTTTGGTTGGGACGTTTACCCGTTCCTGAAAACACCCTATCCGTAGGTGCCATGAGTTTAGCATGGCCATTCGTTTTCCTTTTACTATCCATAGAACTAGGTTTAGGTATTGCAGCTGTAGCACTGATCTCCCAGCACACGGGAGCAAAGCGTTTCAAAGAAGCCCAGGAAGATGCGGGTCAGCTTTACATCATACTTTTAGTCTTATCCATCGTTTTAGGTGCCATAGGTTACCTCACCGCACCTACCTTCATCAATTTTTTAGCGGAAGAAGGTGCCGTAGCAGCCTACGCCATAGACTACCTTCAGATCATATTCCTCGGATTTCCACTACTCTTAACTTTCGCGGCTTTCTCCTTCGCTTTAAGAGCGTGGGGTGACACCATCACCCCCATGGCTGTTATGTCACTTTCAGTTATAATCAACATAGTTTTAGACCCAGTACTCATTTTTGGATGGGGGCCTTTCCCAGCTATGGGTATCAGAGGAGCAGCCATCGCAACGGTTTTCTCAAGAGGTGTTGGAACGGTGATATCCCTGTACCTACTCTTCAGCGGGAAAGTCGGTTTAGAACTTAAACTACACTACTTAAAGCCGAACATCGACAAGATAAAAAAATTCTTCAAGATAGGTCTTCCTGCAACAGGTGCACGGGTAACCGACGCAGTGGGTTTTGTAGTACTCACCGGACTTCTAGCTAGATTACCACGGCAGGAAAAAGTCTTGGCAGCCTACGGTATCGGCAGCCGTATCATCAACATCACTTTCGTCATAGTATTCGGTCTGGGTATCGCTTTAAGCACCATGGTAGGTCAAGCTTTAGGCGCAGAAAAAATAGACCGAGCTGACACTATCGCTAAAAAAGGAATGATGCTCATGGCCGGGTTCATGGTGATCATCTCTTTGTTTTTAGTACTTCTACGTTACCCGCTGATGACTTTCTTCATCCCAGAGGACGAAACCGTTATCCGTATGGGTGCCATGTTCCTAGCGATCTTAGCTATAGGAGGACCGTTCTTCGGAATATTCGAGGCGGTCTCAGGAACTCTTAACGGTGCGGGACACACCTTCAAACAGATGCTTTTGAGCATAACAAGACTTTGGGCTATCCGGATCCCCTTCGTAGCCATCTTCGCCTTTTTACTAACCCTGCAATCCACCGGAGTCTGGATTGCCATAGCTTTGAGCAACGTGATAGCCGGTTCAGCCGCCTACGTCGTTTACAAGAGAGGTAGGTGGAAAGAAAAGATCATCGATAAAACCAAGATCCCCCGTACATAACACTTATTAACACCATTATTCTATGATTTCAACCGATGGCCTACGGTCCTGAAGGTTACAGAGACGAGATAGATTTTATCCAGTCTACTATCGGTAAGTACTTCCCCACTTATAAGACTGAGATCGAATACGATATAGTTTCAGTCTATATCAACGTCTATCGAGGGGAAGATATAGATGAAAGATTCGACGATCTCCGGAAAGAACTGGTTCCAAAAAACTACATACCTCACCTTAGGGAGGACAACGGTGAATACGTCATATCGGTCAAGAAGACTGAAGAAAAGAACTACCGCTCCGTCAAGACCAATATAATCATGCTGGGTATCACCATCGTCACCACCCTGATAGCGGGTACCTTCTGGTGGCATTCTTACCGACCAGTAGGCGGTTTTTTCTCACTTCACAATATCCTGAGAGGAGGACTTTTCTTTTCACTCCCTCTGATGACCATCCTAGGCGTGCATGAACTCAGCCATTATTACATGGCTAGAAGGCACAGTATCCATGCATCATTACCGTTTTTCATCCCGGCCCCACCACCCCTGGGAACCTTAGGGGCAGTCATAAGTATCCGGGACCCTATCCCCGACAATAAATCACTATTGGACGTGGGTATAGCTGGACCTCTAGGAGGTCTTGCGGTAGCTATACCTGTTTCGATACTTGGGTTTTATCTGGGTGATGTCATGCCGCCTACTGCTCCGATCAACGCAGAGGGCATGCTTTTCAATTTCAGGTTCCCGGCTCTACTCAGAGTGATCTCTTTTCTGCTCCCCTTCGGTGAGATCGACGTATTCCATCCTACGCTTTTCGCTGGCTGGTTAGGATTTTTGGTGACGGGACTCAATCTCCTCCCAGCTGGACAACTTGACGGCGGACATGTCGTAAGGTCACTGTTAGGAGATAAGGCGAAATACGCGAGCTATGCAGCGGTGATATTCCTTATAGTCGTAGGGATCTGGCAGTATATAGCGTGGCTTATCTTCGCCCTTTTCATACTTTTCCTGGTAGGTGTCAAACATCCACCACCTTTGAACGATTTCACAAAGTTAGGTAACAAAAGGAAGATACTCGGCATAGCGGCAGTCGCTATACTTTTCCTCAGCTTCCATCCGGTCCCTATCGAGGATGCTAATTACCGCTTCGATTACTCTGTGGAGATGGACCAACCCGAGATGCAGAACATAAGCATCAACGAGAGCGCCGTCTACACATTCAATATCACCAACAATGGGAGGTCCGATGACGACATATACGATATCAGCGATGATTACAGGATAAGTTACGGCTCTAGTAACGATTCCTGGGACATAACATTCTACCACCGTTCTAACGGTGACTGGATAAGTGTTGGGGATGAGTATCGAACGGAAACCCTCGAAAAAGATGAAGATACTACCCTAAGACTCGTTGCCGAACCTGCAGACTTAAACGCCACAAAGACCGATATCGAACTCAAAGTCGATTCCAACGTCACCAATCTGAGGAAGACTTTAGACCTTACAGTAAACATAGGGTACGATTTCGGAACGGAGATCACCGGTGATATCTTATATGAAAATATCTTCCTGATGAGAGAGGAACAGGACGAGTACGAATTCGCACTCAACGTTACGAATCAGGGTCGTATCGACTCTTACAATATAACCACTCAGTATGTATCAGAAGAGAACTGGGAAATCTATTACGACGATATCCATGAGAACATTTCTTTCACCCTATATCCAGGCACCTCGACCCGTGTCAACATGACCTTACGAAGGGATTCATCACTGCAAAACGATATGGAGATATATCCGGCCCAGGAATTAACGGATTCGGGCGAGGCAGATCTCTATTTCGAGATACAGCTGAGATCCCAGGGCACCCAACGCACTCTAAACTTCGAGTTCGTAGGAGTCAAAGTTTAAATTTTATAGTTTAGAGAAAATACAGAATATCCTTTTCAAGGAGCCGTGTACCCTGCTCTCATAACTTTCCACCAGTTCTAGATATCCTTCTCCCATCTCAACGAATTCTCGTGCGGGAAATATCGTTGACAGGTAACCGCCTTCCCTCAACCTCTCCCGACACGTTTCGAACAACCTCTTATAGATCTTCTCTAAATCTTCACCACCGGTAGAGGCCGCTCGACCGTACGGAGGATCCGTCACGACACTATCTACATCGTAGGGTACGGTTTCAGATACGTCACCACGCGAAATCTCACCGTCCACACCGAACTGCCGTAGATTCCTTTTGCACCCTTCCACCATCTTCTCATCCACATCTCCACCGGAGACGTCCAAACCCATCATCCCGGCTTCGATCAATAAACCTCCCGTACCGCAGAAGGGATCGTGAACTCTGTCCCCGGCCTTGACCCTAGCAAGATTCACCAGAGCACGTGCATACCACGGCTCCAAAGATACGGGACTGAAGAACTCACGGTTCTTGACCTTCCTCTCCCTAAAATCCGCTTTATCAACAATATATGCTACACGACCGGAATAAAACTCATCGGATATCAACACCAGTACCTTTTGGTCAGGATCTTCGAGATCGATCTCATTCTTCTCGGCCAACACCGCCCCTAATTCTCTCTTGACCCTCCTCGAATCCGCTTCCTTACCCCCTAACCGACGGGTTTCCACAGCGACACTACCGCTGGGTATCTCGAACTCCACCTCTCCTTCAAAAAGTTCATCTTTGGAAAAGACCCGACCGTGGTCTAGTACCCGGTGAGTGAGACCCAGTCTTTCACCCACCGACTCTACACTCTTATCCATCTCTACCACCGAAACATACTTCGATGTATCCTCGAAGCTGGATCGGCCATGTAAACCCAATAAAACAGCTCTGACTTCCGCAGAAGCCAGGTCGTATTCAGGTCCACGCAATTCGAAAATGAACTTATGCATTACGTATTTCCTCTAACCGTGCCCGCAGTTTCTCTTCAGTCAAAGTCTCGACGAACTCCACTTCACCATTTATAACGATAGTGGGGATGTGTGTAACTTCGTATTTATTGATTATATCCGCACGGTCTTTAGCCTTTATAAAATTCACATCTAAGTCGCCGTAATCGTCCTTGACTCGTTCTACTAGCTCTTTTGCCTGAGAACTATCCGGGCACGTCTCTGAATAGATGAATTCCATCTCGATCTTTCCATCTTTTTCGGTCATCACTCGAATAAATATGAACAATGATTTTAACTTTTTGATTGAAAACCGGGTGAAAGAGTTAAATACCCACCTCTCTGTCATAGGATATATTAGATCAAGGAGGAGCATAGATGTCTGAAAAAAATCAACCTATGGATATGACCGACGAAGATTTCGATGAACTCGTCGAAAAGAACGAAAACGTTGTGGTGGATTTCTGGGCCACATGGTGCGGACCTTGTAAGATGATGGAGCCGGTGATAGAGGATCTCGCCAGTGAATACGATGAAGTGCTGTTCGGTAAGGTGAACACTGAGAACAATTCACAGATCACATCTAGATTCGGTATCCAGGCTATACCTACATTCATCTTCATAAAGGAAGGTAAACCTGTTGAACAGCTCAGGGGTGCGGTCCAGAAAGACAAGATGGCTAAAAAAATAGAAGAAGTCTTCG
>JAWOGF010000046.1:0-7290 GCA_046497075.1 Candidatus Saliniplasma sp. | reverse complement strand
CTGGCAATGCCGCACTGAGTAATGATTTCTCTGGTACCACCGCGGTTGTTATGAGTTATGCAGATCCAGTTGCACCCGCTGCGGGTACTATAGCTTTCTTCACCATGTTATCATAATCCTCTCTCATTCCTTTTTTTAATTCTCATTCGATTTTCATCTGATCTTTTATTTCGATTCTCATCCGATCTTCATTCAATTCTCATTCGATCTCATCTACAATCCGTAATACTCCTTGTACCAATCAACGAACTTCTGGATACCTTCACGGATACCGGTTTTGGGGTCGAATCCAAGCATCTCCTGAGACTTCGATATTTCGGCGTAGGTTTCCTTCATATCACCGGGCTGCATGGGCATCATGTTCTTCTCGGCTTCTATACCCAATTTCTCCTCTAAGATCTCGATAAATTCCATCAACTCAACCGGTGTATGATTACCGAGGTTGAAGATCTCGTAATCGAAGGGCTTTTCTAAACATTTCACCACACCATCTACGATATCGTCGATGTAGGTGAAATCCCTGCGCATGTCACCGAAATTGTACACATCTATAGGTTCACCGTTCACCATCTTGTCAGCGAACTTAAACATTGCCATGTCAGGTCGTCCCCAGGGACCGTAAACAGTAAAGAACCTCAAGCCGGTACACTTCAGATCGTAAAGATGGTAATATGAATGTGCCATGACCTCGTTAGCCACTTTAGTCGCGGCGTAGTACGATATCGGTGACAGTACGTCGTCACCGACGGCATAGGGTATCTTATCATTACCGCCGTACACCGATGAAGACGATGCATACACCAAGTTCTCCACGTCGTTATGCCGAGCCATCTCCAGCATGTTCGTAAATCCTGCCAAGTTAGACTTTTCGTAGGCGTGTGGATTTTCGACGGAATACCTAACACCTGCCTGAGCAGCTAAGTGACATATCTTATCCACATCCTGTTCGGAAAAGATCGTCTCCATCTCACCGAGATCGCTTATATCAACTTTATAAAATGAATAATCATCATACTCTTCCAAGATCGAATTCCTATCCTTTTTCAAACTCACGGAATAGTAATCGTTTATATTATCGACACCTACGACTTCCACACCGTCTTCCAACAACTTCCTAGCGGTGTGAAAACCTATGAATCCCGCAGTACCGGTAACTAATATCGTCATATCACCTACTAAACAAAGGATGTTTATTAATTTTCACATCAGAAATTTTCTTTTATCCCTGCTCATATCTACGAACTCGTTAGCGACATCCATCAACTCTTTTGAAGCAGTCTCTGAAAAAGCTATGACTTCAACCTTGACACCGTTGGCTTTCAGATGTTCAACCAGTGCTGAAAAATCACCGTCACCGGTGACCAACACAACAACGTCCAACTTCGAAGCCATCTTCATGGCATCGATGGCGATACCCATGTCCCAGTCACCCTTTTTGGCACCACCGTAATAGACCTTCAACTCCTTCTTCTTGACCTCGTAGCCCATCTCTTCTAACAGTTCAAAAAAGCTCTCATCCCCGGGAGTATCGGATTCGATAGCGTACGCAAAAGCTCTAACCAACTTCCTGCCTTTCCCGGCTTTAGACATCAGAGCTTTGAAATCCACTTTGCTGTTGTACAGATTTCTAGCTGAATAGTACATGTTCTGAACGTCTACGAACACACCGACTCTTTGATCCTCAAATACCAACTCACTCACCTTTAACAACGACTACGGTACAATTAGCGTGCTTTAAAACCCTTTCAGTAGTACTACCTAAGAACATCTCGGAGAACCCGGACCTACCGTGGCTGCTCATGTAGATCACATCATCCTCACTAGTTTCATCAACGATACGCTCGTAGGGCTGACCTATCAGTAATCTCGTTGTGATATCTACACCTAACTCGTGAGCCCTCTTACGGACCCACGTTAAAGCTCTTTCACCGGCCTTCTTCATACCGCTCCTCTCACCTCTACTGACATCTTCATCTCTGAACTCCTTGTATTTATCAAGGTCCAATACATACATAGAATAAGCCGGAATGTTCAACTCTTTAGCCAACTCCAGTCCTTTCTGAACTCCCCTTTCAGCTATCTTAGAACCGTCGGTCGGTACGATTACCCTCTCATACATGAATATAACAATATTTTCAATCTATAAAAATCCTAGCATGATCGTGAACATATCAAGAAAGACCCTACCAAAGGTTGTCAAGATCGACCAAAGAAAGGTTTTCCTCATCGATCTCTTTAAATTCATCAGTAAAACCACTTTTTTAGAAGATAACATATCCAACTTTTCTTTCCCTGTTCCTCCATTTTACTATAACTATTTGGTTTAGTCTAACTTGGTTTAGTCTATTTTAGTTTAGTCTATTTTGGTTTAGTCTAATTTCGATTAGTCTATTTTATTTTAGTCTAATTTCGATTAGTCTATTTTGGTTTAGTCTAATTTATTTTAGTCTAATTTATTTTAGTCTATTTTGGTTTAGTCTAATTTATTTTAGTCTAATTTATTTTATACTGTGAAACAACAGTACCCAACCAATGGTGATGATTCTACGGGTATAAAAAAAGACCAAAAATGATATTTACTATAAATCATATATCAATATAATGAAAAATCAACAGTATCACTATACAAATTATAAACCACCATCCAAGAACGGATCCCAGTTGATAGGATCTATAAAAGCAGAGGACCTGCTTGTTTTCGGAGTGGATGAGGTAAAATCCTTGACAGGTTGGAATAGAAACCGTATCCACAATACCCTTTCTAACCTCAACAAGAAAGGTCATATAATAAGATTGAAGAAGAACACCTACACGCTGGAAAAACACTTCTTCGAAAATACATTCAAAGTGATAACCGAATCTATAAAACCATCTTACATCAGCTTCTGGACAGCTTTATCATCCTACGGATTTACGGAACAGCAGGTCAACGTTATACAGTTGATATCTACGAAACAGTTCCATGACTTAGAGATCAGGAACGTAAACGTGGAGATATCGACTTTCAAACCAGAGAAATTTTTTGGATATGACGAGATCCAAGGAGCGGTCATAGCCGATAAGGAAAAGTCATTGGTCGATTCTTTATTCATGCTGCAAAAATGTGGTGGATTAGATGAATACACCAAATGCTTGAGAAATGCGTATCCAGAACTTAACAAAGATAGATTACTGAAATACATCGTTCGATTCGGTAACAGATCACTGATATCCCGGATGGGATTTCTTTTAGACACCCTAGAGCTTGCAGATGAAGGACTTCTAAACGATATACATGAACATGGATCGAAAGGCTACGTTCTTTTAGATCCAGATGGAAATACGATCAGAAGTTATAACAACCGTTGGAAAATAAAGATCAATAGAGATCTGGAGGAGATTTTATGATATCGAAAGATAAGTTGATAGATATATCAAAAAACACATCACTTCACCTTTACCAGCAGGAGAAAGATTATCTGATCAAACTATTCTTGTACAACTACTTTAGAAGATTCGACAGCGCTGTCTTCAAAGGCGGAACCTGTTTAAGATATATTTACGGAACAGAAAGGTTCAGCGAAGATATAGACCTTAATCTAACCACAGAACCTGAACAGTTCCAAAAAGAGGTTAAAAAGATACTTGAAGAGTTCAAAAAAGTTGGTATCGAGTACGGTTTCATCAAAGAAGAGTTGTTCGAAGAGGCCTATACCTGTGAGATATGGTTTTACGGACCTTTGTACGAAGGTACTGACCAAACACGTAACAAGTTCAGGATAGACGCCGGAAAGAGAGGAGGAACTTTACTTGAACCGAGATGGAAGTTGATAGATTCAGAGTATCCTGAAACGAAGAAGAAATTTCTCGTACAGGTGATGAACGAAGATGAACTATTGGTCGAAAAGTTCATCACCATGTTAACGAGATCAAAAGGGAGAGATCTTTATGACGTTTGGTACCTTTTGATGAGTGACATGACCGTTTCCCCTGAACTTTTCGAGAAAAAACTGGACCTACTTATAGATGGATACGGTCTTCAGGATAAATTTTCGTGGGGATCTTATCCCTCCGAGGAAGAATATCACAGGGACATGGAAAGACTCGTACCGAAGGTCATACCGTACAACCAGGTGATAACGGAGGTTAAAAAGCAGATCGAAGAACTGAAAGAAAAAGTCTCGGTATAATAGGTTTGTAAACGACCCTATGTATAGAGCGGAACTGTGAAATCAAATTCACTTGGAACGTGTTCGAACAAAATTATAGAACCTTTTAGTTTTCTTCTCGACTATGTTTACTCCATTTATCATGACGCGACTTATACTCAACTATAGTAAAGCATAAGTAAACTTAACCATTATATAATACTACAATGTCTACTACAACCATCCAGGTAAAAAAGGAAGTAAGAGAGGAACTCAAGAAGCTGGGGGATATGGGCGATGATTACAACAGCGTGATCGAATCACTGATAAAAGAACACAATCGTAACCGCTTAGTGGAGTACAGCCGGAAAGTGGTCGAAGAAAGGAAAGAGGATTTCGTGAACATAGATGAACTTTGAAGTTCTAGTCTTACCGGGCCTCTTTAAAGGTATACCCGTTGATAGGGAAAACCAGATCAAGATGGAATTGAAAAAACTGAAGAAACCATACCCCGGGAGAGGAAAAGGAGAAAAAAAGTTGATCAAAGGGACTGATGATGTTGCATACCGTCTGAGGATCGGTGATTATCGAGCTTTTTACCGGATAGATAAAGAAGAAAAAAGGGTGTACGTTTTCGATATCCTAACATCCGAGCAAGCTCACAAAAAGTATGGAAGACTTTGACTATCTGTGAAGATGCATACGAACTCTTGAAGTCCCCGAACAATATTTTCCCTATATGCATTTCTCAGGTGAACGACCCCAAGGACATATGTCTTACTTTCTTCTTGATGGTAATATACTCGGTATTTCCCGACCCTAAGTCGCCAAAGACCTTCTGTGATCTTCTTGGTCCATATCTTTTGTAAACATCTCGATCCTCTTGATCGCTTCCAATATATCTTCTAGAGATCCCCTGTCCCCTCTCTCAGACATAAATTACGCTCCTTGATATCTCTTTACTGACTTCTGAGATTCTTATACTTTTTAAACCCTGTGGAGTCAAAACATCCACATCTCTATCTAAAAGGTCTTCAAGATAAAATATCAGATCCATAAAATCATCAAAATTCGGTTCTTCGAACTCTACGATCACATCGACATCACTCTGCTCATCCTCTTCCTCTCTCGCACAGGAACCGAAGAGGCCTATGCTTTTGACCCCGAACCTTTCTTTTATCTCTTCTCTGTGGTCCTCGAGAATATTTTTGACAGTCTTACCCATTTTTCTTCCATAAACAGATACCTCTAAGTTCATAATATTTTTTCGGAGATCTTTGAAATAAGATCGAAGAGATGGAAAATCACGATCTCTGAAAAGAAAGAAGTCATATTCAAAAAAGGAATGGAAATTTTTAAATACACATACGTGCGTGTATTAATTATGGCATCGAAAACTATCACTATCTCGGAGGAGGCATACGATCGTTTGAAATCTAAAAAGGAGGATAATGAAAGTTTTACGGATGTAATAAACAAGCTTACTAGGGAAAGATCACTAATGGAAATCGCAGGTATCCTATCAGAAGATGAAGCCGATGAACTTGAAGAAAATATCAAAGAAAGAAGGAGAAAAACCAGAGACAGAATAGACGAAATAAAAAAGAGGATCGAAAATGTTAGCTGATACTAGTTTTATCATAGATGTTATGAGGGGAGAAGAGCAGGCAGTAAAGAAAGTTGAAGAGATGGAAGGGAAAAATAAACCTATGACAATTTCATCTATCTCTTTTTTTGAACTATGGTCAGGTATAGAACAGGCAGAAAAACCAGAGAAAGAAAAAGAAAAGATACAAGATGTTATTAGTTCAAGGGCGATACATGATTTTGACCGTTCTGCAGGGGAAATTGCTGGAAAAATAGACGGTATTTTATGCAAAAAAGGGAAGAAGGTCGAACCACAGGATTCGATGATATCGGGTATCGCAATTAGAGAAAACGAAAAGATATTGACTCGAAATATACAGCATTTCCAATGGATAGCAGACATCTCAACCCTAGAGCTCGAGAGAATTAAAACTAAAGAATAGCTACTCTTTTCGATGTATCTATACAGAAATAGTAGTGTAAATTAAAGTTCGTTTTGTTAAACACTTTCCTTATACAACACATGATCCAAAGAACCGAAAAGTCAAATTACTCCCACCATCTATGATCCATACATGAAGATACCGAGGGCACTCACCATAGCAGGTTCGGACTCCGGAGGAGGAGCAGGTTTACAGGCCGATCTAAAAACTTTCACGGCTTTCAACGTTTTCGGAACGGTGGTCGTAACTTCCATCACAGCCCAGAATACTAAGGAAGTGACAGCCATCCACGACGTACCAACAGACATCATAGAAGCTCAGATAGATGCTGTACTCACTGATATAGGTACAGATTCAGTGAAAACCGGGATGCTCTCCAGCAAAGATATAATCGAACTGGTCACCGATAAGATAATAGAATACGATCTAAAACCGGTGGTGGACCCTGTCATGGTCACCAAGAGAGGAGATCCTCTACTCGAACCATCCGCCGTCAATACATACAAAACAGAACTCATCCCGAACTCCTTGATAGTCACTCCGAACATCCGTGAAGCGGAACTTCTTACCGACTCCAACATAAACTCAATAGAACAAGCTAAAGAGGCAGCCAAAAGTATCCATGAACTCGGTGTAAAACACGTCGTCATCAAATCTTTAAAACGGAACGGCAAAGTCGTAGACCTTTTCTACTCAAACGAAGAATTCACAGAATACACATCCAAGCCTTTCGACTCCCACAAACACGGGACCGGGTGCACTTACTCCGCAGCCATCACCGCCAACCTCGCTAAAGGTAAGAGTGTCAAAGATTCCATAAACACCGCTAAAACCTTCATCGACGATGCCATCGAGAACGGTTTAAACATAGGTTCCGGTGAGCAACCGGTAAACCACATGACCTGGTCAAAGTAAAATTTCTCATCTCATAATTCCTATCCTTTCCCAACCTCAATACTACTCTTTCCCAACCTCAATACTACTCTTTCCCAACCTCAAAACTACTCTTCCCCAACCTCAAAACTTTCCTTCCCCAACTTCGAAACTTTCCTTTCCCAACTTCAAACCTTTCCTTTCCCAACTTCAAAACTTTCCTTTCCCAACCTCAATACTACTCTTTCCCAACTTCAAAA
>JAWOGF010000045.1:0-3657 GCA_046497075.1 Candidatus Saliniplasma sp. | reverse complement strand
AGAGGGACCGACGTATCACAGCAGGCTTCGGATATGATCCTTCTCGATGATAATTTCACCACTATTAAAGACGCCATAGAAGTAGGAAGGGGTATATTCGATAATATACGAAAGTTCGTCAATCTTTTACTTTCGGGTAATGCTGGGGAGGTGTTGATAGTACTCATCGCTTCTCTAGTAGGATTAGGTCTACCTCTTACCGCGGTCATGCTTCTTTGGGTGAACCTTCTTACGGATGGTTTACCCGCATTGGCTTTGGGGATGGACCCTTCTTCAGATGATATCATGAAAAGGAAACCCAAGAGTAGGGATGAAAATATCATCGATAGAACCCTCACCTTTTCGATAATATGGATAGGTATCTGGGTCACGGCTATCTGTTTATCACTCTACGTTTATGGACTTACTATAAGCACAGAGTTGGCGAGGACTCTTACTTTTACATCTCTGGTCGTACTTGAATTGATAGAAGTAGTTCCTATAAGAGCCAGGTACGGGACTCCGTTTTTATCGAATAAATGGTTGTGGTCAGCCGTGGCCATCTCTTTCATCACTCAGCTCGTGATACTTTACACACCATTGAGCCAATACTTCCAAGTCGTACCTCTGAGCTTAGATTCTTGGTCGATGGTGCTTCTTGGTGCCGGGATTTTCTCTGTCGCTATGTTGGTCATGAGGGTGATAGAAGATAAGTACTTCATCAAGGATTTGATTTGATAGGGAACTTTTTAGATTTGGAGGGTCGAAACCCGCAGGTCAATTCACTTTCAATCCTTCTTCGATCAATTTTAGAACCTGATCCCGTTCATCAGGTAACTGATACCCTTCGTAATCCATATCGAACAGTAAACCATCATCTATGTTCTTCCAGCTGTTCCAACTGTGATCGAAACATAGTTTTGAAGTGACGTCGAGTTCTTCCACCAAGATATTGAGTTCATTCAATCTTTCGTGAGGTGAGTTGACCTGAAATTCACCCAGATCTATCATTTTGTAGATCTTACTATCAGGGTATACGTAAAGTGGACGCATCCTGATATAGTCGGGATCGATCTGGTTCAGAACTTTAGCTGTATTCAGGGCATGCTGTTTAGAAAACTTTTTACCACCCAATCCGGGCATCACGTATTCGGAGAGTTCGAATCCAGCTTCCTTAGCTTTCTTTCCACCTTCGATATGCTGTTCAGCGGTAACTCCCTTCTCTACCAATTTAAGGACTTCATCGTCGCCGCTCTCCAAACCCACGTGTAGTCTTGTCAAGCCCGCATCTCTGATCCTTCTCAAATCTTCGATATCCTTTCTCACTATGGTATCCGATCTTGCGTAGGAAGTGACCCTCTCTATGGAAGGAAAGGACTTCATGAGATACTCCAGTATTTCGACCAGTTGATCCGTAGGCATTATGAGAGAATTTGAATCTTGAAGGAAAACCGTTTTCTCACCGCTTTTTATCCATCCGGAAACCACAGATAAACAATGGTGTGGTACTTTACCCACCTCTTCAGAACCCTCTGACAACAATTCTTTGATCCTTTTGACTGAATCGATATCATTCTTCACTTCTTCAACTTCTCGGATCTGAAACCTTTTTCCGTCGTAAAAGGGACAGAAAGCGCATCTGTTCCAGGAACAGTTCCGAGTAGGTCTGATCAAAAGAGAACGAGACCCGCCTTCACTGGGCGGTCTGATTGGACCTATCTCGAATGAATACTTTTCTGGATTCTTCTTTCCCATGGTATCTTACTTTTCTAAAAACTTATCCACACTCTTTCTTTCAATACCTTCTATCTCATCGGAATCACTGTCCTCACTGAGTAATGTTGTCATCTTGGCTTTTTTCATAGATGCGGGATGGATAGCATCTCTCTGGTCTAGATCACTGTTTCCGTAGATGTTCAGTGTTTGGAATATTATATCCCTTTTCACATCGATCCATTTGATCGGTAAGGATAGGAACATCTTTGTGGATCTTAAAGCGTCCTTTTTACCGATTTCGTTTTGAAGGATCCATAGTACTTCATCTAGAACTAGATAGGAAGACGAAGCATTCATAGAACCGTTTTCGACCATTTCTAAAACTTTTCTACAATTTTCTCCTAATTCATCTTTATCAAGTGTGGAATAGATGAATATGTTAGAATCGATATACATGTTCACACCTGGTACCTGTCTTTGAGACTCTTTTTTATCTCCTTGGTACTGATCTTTTTGTCATGTTTTTCAGCGATGGTTTTCAACTTTTTAGAGATATTTCCTTCTTTTTGTATCTTGATGATGTCACCTTCGATATCTATCATCACTTTATCCCCCTCGTGTAGACCGAGTAGATCTCGTATGTCTTTGGGAATAACGACTTGACCCTTTTTCAAAATCTTTTTCTATATCATCTTACCGTGTGGTTAAATATTAGTTTAACTGATAAATAAAACTTAGGCTGTAAACGTTAAATCTGCTTATAGAACAGCAACTTTTTTATCTGAAGTGTGGATAGGGGGAGATATGGAGTTTATTAAAAGCGCATTTTGTTTCATCATTTTAGCAGTTCTTATATTTTCTCTAGTACCCGTCCAGGGTGCATCAGATGAGAATCCCGTTGCAACTATAAGAACAAATAGAGGTACCATCGAAGTAGAGTTGTACCAAAACGATGCTCCGTAAACCGTTGAAAATTTCATCAAGTATGCAGAGGATGTTTTCTACGAGGACCTGATCTTTCACAGAGTGATTAAGGAGTTTATGATACAAGGCGGTGGGTTCTACTCGGGTATGGAAAAGAAAGAACCTACTTACGACCCGATCCAGAACGAAGCAGAAGAGAGCGGTCATAGAAACGAACGTGGTACACTCGCCATGGCTAGGACAAATGATCCTCACTCGGCGACCAGTCAGTTCTTCATAAATCATGATGATAATGGATTTTTGGATTGGGACCAAGCACAGGATGGTTGGGGTTACTGTGTATTTGGACGAGTGACAAGTGGTATGGGTGTCGTAGATGAGATCGCATCTGTTGAAACAACAACCGTCGATGGTCACGAAGATGTACCTGTGGAAGATATGATCATAGAGGAAGTTACGATAACTAGTTCAGAAGATACGAACGGTGGCAGCGAGGATGATATTAACGATGATGGTGTTACAGATGTTCATGACGAAGATACTGAGTCGTTTTTAACGGATCCACTATTCTTGATAACGGTCGGCTCTTTTATAGCCGCAGGTAGTATGATCTTCGTTCTTCACACCATCGATAAAAGGAAGGAGCAGTGAATACAGATACCTGATCTCGATCGGTACGAAGATAGTGGAAAAAAGTAGTAAAGATATTTATACCGATGACCATATTTGTACAATCATGTGGGAAATCAAGAAGCATTTCAAAAATTACTCTGCCCAACAGAGGACCGCTAAATTCTTTTTAGAGAGTGGGCTGAGTGTGAAGGATAACAATGTATACTGTAACGGAGTCCAGATGTCGTCTTCCCGTATAGGTAGGGTTTTAGATGTTGACCGAAGAACAGTTGATGCTACAATAAACACCATCCAGAACAATGAGGAGCTGTCTAAGATATTCAAAAATTTGAAAGCTACCGCATTCTTCAAAGACGTTGCCATGGATATCGATGCGGGTCTGATAGAGATAATCCCAGACGATCC
>JAWOGF010000061.1:0-8474 GCA_046497075.1 Candidatus Saliniplasma sp. | reverse complement strand
TACCAGTACCGGCTGGCCCGGCGAATAATAGGTGGGGTAAACTACCTTTTTGCACGTATGCTTTCAACCTTTCGATGGTAGTCTCTTGACCATACACGTCATCTAAAGTTTCAGGTCGGTATTTCTCGGTCCAAATCTTCTCCATTTTACCGTTTTATATGATTACTTTCATTGTTATAATTCTTTCTACTATCAACCTCGATCATGCCAAAAAATAAAATAATAGGTCACCCTTTTTATAAGAGGTGTCTGGATTGAAAGAACCTGAAGAGTTAGTCGATAAGTATACTAGAAAAGAGCTTAATAAGATAGCGGAAGATGTGGGCATCGAAAGTCCATGGTCCTTCAAGAATAAACTGTCATTAGCTGAGGAGATCGTCAGGGTAAAAAAAGCAAAAAAGCATGTAAAGAAACCCATCGGTTTATATATCGAGGAATAATAACCCAAGGACAGTGAAGAAAATCGAGGTCATCTAGTCATGTTAAGGCGTTTCCGAGGTCCAAAACGAGCTAGTAAGACAGAACAAAAGAAACTGGTACAAAATGCAAAAGAGCTTCAAAAAGATCCAATGAAGATCGTACCGGAATGTCAGGGGAGCTGCCTATTGTGTAAGTTCGGAAGGGTAAAAAGGAAAGTAAAAAAGATCGAGAAAGTCAAAGAGGATAAAGAGTCTCTAAAAAAATACGCTAAACGCGGACCGGGACTTTCTAAAGCTTTGGCTGGAACCTTACTTTTAGCTATCGCTGAAGAAGCACCGAGACTAGGCACAGCTCGTACACCGAAGGGAAGTTTGTCTTATGCCAAAAGGGGTTCTGCACGGTCTAACAGGTTGATAGGAGTCCAGCATTTTGATGACCCAAATCTAAGGTTGATCGCCTATACAAAAGAAGCTAAGAAGGGATATTTTCTGTATTCTGTAGGGGATAAAGTCATCTGTACAGGGAAAAAAGATGATCCACCTGAACCTTTTGTTAACGATAGTATCGCTAACAGCTCCTATAGATTCAAGTCTAAAAACGATAAGTATTATTGTAGGAGTGCCTACAGAGGCAAAGAGAGGACTCATTTTGAATTATATTGGAGATCTTCAGACAAGAGATTTATCATAGATTCTAGATGTGCAAATAAAAAATCTAATCTTTTCATGGAACTGGTAAGCGGGATGATATCCAAAGACAATTCTGAATCCTTTTCGATACAGGCTGAGTATATCATGGACTGCAGAGCAGATTGCGATAACTGTAGATTCGAAAACAGTCTTGGAGTGAAATCAGACTTGAAAGAGGATTATTTCGGTGGAAAGATATCCGATGATAAGTTCATTCAAAGGTTCGAAGATGATTCATTCAACAAAATAAAGAAAAGAGAAACAGTTTATGCTATCGGTAATCGATGTTACGGGAAAGACGTAAGGAAATTCTTGTCCGACCTAAGGTATGAGGATTGGGAGGAACCTGCGGTCAAGGCAGCCATAAAGGGTACCGAAGGATTGGTACTTGAGAGTGGTACTGTCAACGAATTTTTTACAAAGTTATGGAGGGAACATGGGTTAAGGGCCGTTTTGGCTGTGATCCGGGATAAAAGGAAAGCTAAGAAGATTTACGAGAAATATGATATCGATGAAACTATGCCTAGGGATATCTTGAAGAAAGCTTTGGAGATAAAAAAGCAGGACGAAAAGCTTTCATCACTACCGGAGTTTAAAAGTCTACCACCTAAAGCAAAATTGGCCGACGAGATTGCTAAAGTCTATAAAGTAGAAGGAAAGGAAAGTGCGATACAGAAATTAGAAGATTTTGAGATAAGTGATACGAGGATGAGATCTATAGCATATGGATTTATGAAAGCCCTCGGTGAAGGTTCTTCTATCCAATGGAAGTACAGCGAGAGCGAGGTGGAATCCGGGGAATTCATGGAAGAATACATCAAAAAATTGTTAGATGCAACAGGTGAAGAATATGCCAGGGCCCTCCAGGATCTTTTAAAGATGAGTGGTTCTACCGAGGATATAGAGGTGAAGTGATCCAAAATCTTTAAATATAAAATTAAAGAATGATGTCTTAATATGTCGGCGAAGCAAAGTGGTGGCGGCGGTTTTCAATCCGCAGCAGGACTGATGCGTTACTTCGATGAGGAAGATGAGAAAAGTCCTAAGATCGACCCTAGAGCGGTAGTAGCTGCATGCATCATAATGATGGTCGTAGTTTCATTAGCTAGATGGCAGTGGCCTATGTAAAACATACTTGAGTTCATTCTAGTTTGTCTTTAGTTTTTTCTAACTTATCTTTTGCCTCTTGATATTCAGGGTCTATCTTCAATGCATTTTCATAGGATTTCAATGCGATATCGTACTGTTTTCTCTCAGATAGTATATCACCTTTTGTTACCCATGCTTCTTTTATCTGAGGATCTAACGCAAGAGTTTCGTTCACACACTGGATAGCCCCACCCCATTTATCCATCCCGAAGAGTGCTTTAGCTTTTCCGAACCATGCTCTTGGGTCGTGTTTATCTTCTTTGATGTATTCGTCGTAGGCGTTATTTGCTTGGGAGTTCATATCTCTTTCGAGGAGGATCTCGCATTTTTGTAACAGTGCGTCCTCGAAACTAAAATTGATTTTGAGACACTGGTTATAGAACTGTATCGCTGCCCCCCATCTACCCTGTAGTCTAGCCACCTCACCTTTCAGATACCATATCTGCTCTTTTTCATCATGTTCTTCTAACATGGCGTTCAATTCGCTTTCTGCTTCGTCAAATCTCTCCATCTTTATGTAAGTCTTGATCAAGCCGATCTTGGCTGAGAAATCATCAGGTTTTCTGTTCAACACCGTTTCAAATCGTTCCTTTGATTCGCCGATATCTCCTATCTCTAAATTTAACAGACCTTTATTGCGGTCTGGTAATATCTTATCTTTAGAACTCTCTATAGCGAAGTTATAATATCCATCTGCCTCTTCGAATAGATCATACTTCACTTTTTTTCTGAATTTCGTTTCAAAAGCGCTTGTATCGGCCTTTAAACCGGTATAAAAGTACAAATTTCCGATCTTTATATACAGATCAGGGTTTCCATCCTGTTTAGAAAATTTATGTTCCATCTCCTCTAGCAGGTAGAATATCTCAGAGAATATTTTCACATCTTTATCGGAAAATACATATCTTTCAGGTTCGAACTTATTTGAAACTCCCATCTCCGCCAGTATCGTATTCAATCTTTTTTGGGTCTGTAAGTAATCATCTGTATCCATCTCTTCGACTTGGATATCTTTTATCTCGGTCAGGGTATCTACCCCTTTACGAAATTCTAATTCATCATCTGGGGTATCACCGATCCTCAAGGTAGCTTCTGAATCTTCCTTGTATCTATCTATTACTGGCTCATTGATGGTCGGACTTGATGCGATCCAGAATATGTTTTCAGAAAACAGTTCCTGTGCACAGTCAGTGCAGATAAGGAACAACTCATCTATATTCTTCTCACACCTGATACAGCTTTTCATCTGATACGGATATAGGTTCGGTTGATAAAAAACTTACTCGTATCTAGAAACGAAATCGCATTTAAAATCTTTGAAAGTACCACTAGATATAGCATATCGTGCTTTTTCCATGAGATCGGTCAGAAAGTGTAGATTGTGTATCGAGGTCATACGCATCCATGATAGTTCATCTGCGCGGCAGAGATGATTGATGTAACTTCTAGTGTAGTTTTCGCATATCGGACATCCGCATTCTTCATCTAAAGGTTTTTTGTCCTTCTTATATTGACTATTCTCTATGTTGATAGTACCATGGACTGTGAAAACTGATCTATGTCTGGCATTACGGGTTGGGTAAGCACTGTCAAATATGTCACAACCTCTTTCGATAGCTTCTAGAATGTCTACAGGTGAACCCAATCCCATAAGATACCGAGGTTTCTCTGCGGGATATGTTCTGTTGGCTATTTCGAGCATATCGTACATCTTTTCCTTGGGCTCGCCTATCGATAATCCCCCGATAGCCAATCCTTCGAAACCGATATCTACCATATCCTGGCAGCTTCGTTTTCTAAATTCCTTATCAGTCCCGCCTTGAGATATTCCAAAGATGTTCCCCTCTTCTTCTTTACACATCTCAGCCCATCTTTTAGTTTTTTTAACGGAAAATTCTAGTTCATCTCTATCGGCGGGGTATGAGGGGCAGTAATCCAGGCACATCTGTACGTCCGAGTCAAGTCTTTTCTGTAAGGATATACACTCCTCTGGAGTGATCTTGTAGATACTGCCATCATATTCTGACTTGAACGTTACAGTATCACCTTCCATCTTTTGATCGAATCCCTTACGTATCATCTGGAACCCCCCACTGTCGGTGAAAATGAGACCGTCATAGTTCATGAATTCGTGCAGTCCACCTCCTTCTTCGATGATATCTATACCTGGTTTCATCATCAGATGATAGAAATTGGTTATTATAGCTTGTACACCTAAATCGTATAGATCTTCAGATAACAGTGTTTTTACACTGGCTCTTGTACCCACTGGCATGAAAACTGGGGTGAGACATTCTTTATCGTCGACAGTCAATGTACCGGCTCTAGCGTTTTCATCGGTAGCTTTCAGTTCAAAATCGATCATTTTTCCCCTCCATCAACATTGCATCTCCAAAACTATAGAATCTATATTTCCTCTCCACTGCCTCTTTATATGCGTTCAATATCCGTTCTCTACCTGCAAAGGCACTGACCAGCATTATAAGAGTAGATTTGGGCAGGTGAAAGTTGGTGAGTAAAAGGTCCATGCCGGACTCGAATTCATACCCCGGCCTGATGAACAGATCGGTCCATCCCTTCTCTGAGTATACGACACCGTTTTTAGAAGCAGTTTCGATAGCTCGAACGGTCGTAGTACCGACCAGTATGACTCTTCGATCATCTTCGTTGGCTTTTGTAATCCCTTTTGCTGTATTTTCAGGTATTTCATAGTATTCCTCCCCCATCACGTGGTTATCGATCTCTTCCTGGTGTACTGGTAAAAAGGTCCCCGGTCCTACGTGCAGAACTACGTCATATATTTGGACCCCTTTCTCATCTAGCTCTTCTAAGATATCTTCAGTAAAATGTAGTCCAGCGGTAGGTGCAGCTATGGATCCTTCATCTTCCGCATATATAGTTTGGTATTCTTCGGCTTTTTCGATCTCTTTTTTGATATAAGGGGGAGTAGGCATCTCCCCATATTCCTGCATCAGACTCCAAGGATCTTCGCAGTCCAATATGAACATCCCTTCCTTTTTATTGTCGATGATATCGATAGGCTCGTTTTCGACGAAGAGTTTACGACCTACCTGTATATTGTTTCCTTTGACTAAGGATAACCATCCATCATCTACAGCTCTATAGAACAATATCTCAACCTTTCCGCCGGTGTCCTTTCTTCCTTTGACCCTAGCTGGTATGACTTTAGATCTGTTCTTAACTAGAACATCTCCCTCTTTTAGGAGACCAGGAAGATCCGAGAATTTGAGGTGTTTAGAATCTGAACGTTTCAGATAGAACAATCTAGAATCGTGTCTAGGTCTTGCAGGTTTTTGAGCGATCAAATCTTCATCTAGGTCGTAATCGAAGTCGGACAGTTTCATGGTCTCGACATTCAAGAGCTTATACAAAAATCTTGACCGTGATATCACTTCTTTAATCTGTTATAGATCATGATTATAGAGACCCCGAAGATCAGAGGGAATATCAATATCGAGTAAAAGCTTTGGAAAAAATAGATATCGGTGTATTGATACAAAGCGAACCAACTGATAACAGCTAAACCCGTAGCGATTACCGCTACGAGAATGATCTCTATCATCTTCATGATGCAAAGATTATCCAAAAAGAGATATATAATACTACTTGATGGGATCACATACTGAGACCCATAAGAATTTAATACACCTCTGATATCTCCCTTCCACTGATCAGCCCCGTAATGTAGTGGTCAATCATGTGAGGTTCTGGTCCTCATTACGGCGGTTCGAATCCGCCCGGGGCTACTTTTTAATTTTTCGAGTCATCGAAAGATTAATATCTGTGTTCTTAATTCTTCTGTTCTCTTGAAAGGTGGAAAAAATGGACAGACCAAATGTGATTTTGTATGTATCAGCATCTATAGATGGAAGGATTTCATTGGGTCCAAATAGGACAATGATTGATATAGATGAGAGGGATGAAGTTTTAGGAACGGAAGAGGAATGGCAGGAATTTTCTAGTAAAATTGAACAAGATTATGAACCCGAAGTATGGATGGAAGGAAGCAATATGCTGGTTAAAGAGGGACAGGAATTGAGAGAGTTGGAATCTTTTGAGGGTGATGATGAATATCTTTATCAAGATTATCTACCCGATGAAATAGTGAATAGATCAGGAAGAGAAGGATGGTTGGCTGTGGTAGATGGACGAGGACGTTTGAGAAGTGGATACAAAGGTGAAGAAAATAAACCAATGCTCCACCTGGTATCTCATGGTGTACCAGAAGAATATCTTGCTTTTCTACAGGATAAAAAGATACCTTATCTGATCTCAGGGGAGGATAGAGTGGACCTTGCTAGAGCACTTGAAAAGATGAGATCGAAGTTAGGAGTAGAAAATATAATAACGGGTTCTGGAGGTAAACTATCTGGAGCTCTTCTCAGGAAAGGTCTACTGGATGAAGTGAATATCCGTTTCAATCCGGTGATAATTGGAGGTTTTGAAACACCATACCTGTTCTCATCACCAGATCTGGAAGATGATGAATGGCCCACTGAATTAGAATTGATCTCAGGTGAGGTAGAAGAAGATGGACATATTTTTGTTAGGTATAAAGTAAAAAAAGAATAAACTACAAGGTTAAATGGAAAATGATATATCTTACACCATTATAATCAACTGTTGTTAGCCGATAAGTTATTAATAAATTGAATGAATAATGATGTCCATTTTTGGGCCCTTAGGGTAAAGTCAGAACAGAAAGTTCTAACAACCCCTAAGGTTTCCTTGCTCATGCTATTCGCTGTGGGCCCTTAGGGTAGTCTGGATATCCTTTCGGCTTTCGGAGCCGAGGACGGGGGTTCGAATCCCCCAGGGTCCGCTTTTTGTTATTTTACTCTCCTTCTTCAGAGTCAAAATCCGATTATAATTAAAGATCAGGAGGATGTATCATTTTGATCATAGATTTAACAATTTTTTCTTATGGTAGATCGCAACTCCAATGCCTGTACCTATAACAAGTATTAAAAGTGTGAAACTAGGAATTCCATCATCTTCGTCTTCCTTCTCTTGATAAACATCTTGAGCTCTTAGCTGATCTTCCCTATCTAAGTCCTGCAGGATGGGATATCCGTCTTCAGCAGAATCTTCGTCATCCTCTACGACTGTTTCCCAGGTTTCCTCGAAATCGAATCCTTCCATGTTGTTTGGGGCGCTCTCTCCCGCCATCTCATCGGTTGTTAGTCCTGTACCTCCATTGCTGTCATCTAGGCCAGAAGCTTCAACATCCCAGAATGAATTATCCACCTCTCCACCGGCCCAATTACGGCCCACGAGTCCACCTACGTTTTCATCTCCATTTACGTTGCCTGTTGAATACGTGTTATCTACGATTCCAAAGTTATTATCCCCTACCAACCCGCCAATATACTCGTTTCCACTCACATCTCCGGTTGCATACGATTTAGACAATGTAGCCATGTTATTTTCACCGATCAGACCACCGACCTTCCATTCTCCAACAACATTACCTGTGGCAAATGATTTTTCGACAGTTCCTTCCGAGTTACTTCCAATGAGTCCTCCTACAACTCCTACCCCATTTACGTTTCCCATTGCATATGAATTATACGAAACACCATCGTTTCGCTGGTAACCTATTAGTCCACCTATATTATCAACCCCAGAAACGTTACACACCGTATAAGAGTTGGATACTGAAGCACCGTTACTATTGACACCGATGAGTCCTCCAACATGCTCACTGATATTGTAATCATCAGGACCTATCACCTCACCGGTGGCATAACAGTTCTCAACTGTAGCACCGTTCCCCTGCCATCCTACAAGTGCCCCTACACGACTTTTTCCACCCACGTTTGCATCGACGATACCGAGATCTTTGATTTTTCCTTCAGATCTACCAAAAAGACCTATGGACTTTTCATCTGACCTGTTGATATAAAGGTCTCTAATTTCAAATCCCTGTCCGTCGAAAACTCCAGTAAATCTAATAGGTTTAAATCCATCACCATCTCTCGCCATCTTACTCGCCACCTCTTCATATCCTTGAGAATACTCATCTAAATTAGTGACCAGTTTATAACTAGCCCCAGGCCTGATCCTAACTTTGTTAAGATGATTCCAATTCTCTATACGATAAGGTTGTGACTTTGTATCAGGGTCAACGGGAAGAAAATAATCTATATCATCCACGTGCTGTAGTCCAGGTGCGGGTTCCTGGGCATTATCGAT